>NZ_JAUBUB010000001.1:130239-279239 GCF_036705265.1 Microcoleus sp. B4-C2 | reverse complement strand
AATTGCTGAAATCAGCATTTTATAGGATTCGTATGTCTATTTTCAGAATCCTATCAATAAGCGTTCAACACTTCTGCACCGGATGATATTCGTATTAAAGGACATCGCATCGGGATTGAGACGGTACTGTATGAGTATATTTATCGGGAACGCACCCCAGAAGAAATTCAGCAACTCTATCCCTCTCTCAGTTTAGCCGAAGTTTATACGACTATTTTGTATTATTTACAAAATCAAGAATCAGTAAGTAGATATTTGCAAGATTGGTTGGAGTGGTCGCATCAGCAGCGAAAAATGCAAGCAGCAAATCCCCATCCAGCAGCAGAAAGATTGCGAAAATTGAAAGCTGAACGGGAAAGGCAAACCGCGATCCAGGGTGCTTGAGGAATGGCACTTAAATATTTGATGGATGAGAATGTTACGCCCATTTATGCTACACAGCTTCGCCGGAAACGCAACTAATACCAAGACCGAATCATTCATCTCCCCTTAACATAAATCCACACTCGGATCGGGATCTAGAGAATGCTTGGCGTTATTACGATCGCCATCACCAAGAAATCGATCGCCTCATTGTTGCTCATCAAACCAATGATTGAAAGCGTGAGACTGTATTAAGAGTGAAAATTTTGCGATCGCAATCAGATGATGCGCGGGTGGCCAGAAACCTGGTTTTTGCCCAGAAGACGCCATGCAGCCGTAGAAACCGGAAAAACCCGGTTTCTTGGGTTTTTCTCCGTAACTCCTATTTGTGTAGAAGCAATTTCCATCGCCGATTTTTATCTTAACTTTTTGAGTTTCTTTAAGTGCGATCGCCTCAAATTTTCCACCAACTGCCGCAACTGGTTCAAATTACCCGATTCCCCGCCATACTTCCAGCGCACGTAAGCTTGCGAAACTTCATCAATCACCTCAGCTTCATCAGTTGCATGATTCCCGCGCATTGCCTCAGCATACTCCAAAGGCGTTTGAGCTTTCTGCTTGGCAAAACCCCTACTCGCCAAATCCTTCAGCATTTCCTGATAAACCCCCTCCACCGGCGGCAACTTCGCCAGCCAGCGGCGGTGGCGCCACTTGCGCCACAGTTGCCAAATTAACCAGCCAATAAAGCCAAAGGCGATCGCAGCAATCAAACCAGTAAATAACCCCACCCAACCCCTAGCAAACTGTCCCAGAAACCAGCCTACAATCAAAGTTATCCAGCCAATTAGAAAACCTATAACTGAATCCAGCCCGCTTCTGAGAGGAGTCGGTAGCCAACCCGCGATCCACTTCCAAAACGATTCGATCGCACTAAAAGTCTGGTTGTCTTCCACCGAAGCCGGAATCAGCGGATAACCGGGAATCGGATTAAAACCAAACCAGCCGTGATTGGGAAAATATACCTCCGTCATCAAAAAAGCGTCGGTATTTTTCACAACATAGTAACCAGTAAACGGGTTGAATTCCCCCGTATCGAAACCGCCAGCCATTCGGGCCGGAATCCCGATCGATCTGAGCATAATTGTCAGTACCGTCGAAAAGTGGTCTGGATATCCCCCTGTAACTTTTTTGCCGTCCTGGGTGTTTTTGTAGCCAAACAGAAAACCCTCGACTAAATCTTCACCTTCTTCTAAGTAAGGCAAAGCTTTTTCTATTTTGTAATTCGGATTTTGCTTTAAATATTGAGCCAAATACAAAGCTTTTTCGTAAGGAGAATCTATCGGTCTTTCCGACTGAGATACTCTAGTTCTTGCCGCCAAGATTTCTTCAGTTTTTTCTCGCACCTTTTGGGCAATTTCCGGGGGCACATCCAAATAAAACTTGCGAATATTTTTCGGGTAATCAGTACCAGTTTTCCCCAACAAAGAGCGATCGCGAAAAGGCACATTAGAAATCACCGTATAAGTCACACCCTCTCCCAATGCTGCAGGCGCTCGCAAACCCCCCTCCGCATCAATCGCCACCTCTGGACTCGGAAAATAAAGCTCCTTCGGCTTGTTTAAAGCTGGAATCAAATTCGGCAACTGAGCGACAATAGTATAACTTTGAATCACCTCTTGAGTCCGAGGCGCATTGGGAAAAGGATTCAGATAAAATTGATAAGACCACCTAGGCCGAGTAAGCTTTTGAGCTTGTTCGTTGCGAGAAATTTCCCAACCCTGACCGGTGTATTTGTCAAAGCCTAATACTCGCCAAAAACCCGCAGCCTGCGATCGCACCCGCATCACCACTTCTGGTTTCATTTCCCCCCGCAAATTTTGATTAATACGCTGGTTGAAACCGTAATAAAAAGTAGAGTCTACCTCTCCTGGCCCAGAGTCTGGGTTTCTCCCCGTTCCTCCGCCAGTTCCTTTTTCATTTCCCCCTCTAACATACCCTGGATTCAGAATGCTGCGCTCGTCAAACTCCCCCTGATATTCAATAGGAGCACTCACCGGAAAAGTCCGCAACTGATAGCCAGGGAGGCGTGGCAAAAACGCAAAAATAGTCAGCCCCAATCCGACAGTTATCAGCAGCAGCCAAGCAAAATACTTTGGGGATAAAGTAGCCGCAAATAGCGACAGGCTATCATTTTTCCCTTTACCTTGTGCTTTTTCGCCAATGGCTTCTGGCTTCAAAAATCCCAAGCGCGATCGATAATCCAAAACCAAAGTTGGAAGCGCTAAAGCCAAAAACACCAACAATAGCGGCGCAAAAGTCAAGGTTTGGCTGAGAGTCGCTGCTACCCCTAACAAAATTAGCCCGATTACCATCGAATACCCTAAATCCTTGCGGCGGGGCAAATCGAAACTGTGCAGCACTTGAAGTTGGATTAACAGTTGCGCCAAAACTAACCGCGTATCATTCAATTCTCCCACCAAGCGGCTAAAAAAAGCGAACAGCGCCACCAGCATTCCAATAGCTATGCAGAACTTAGCAGCTACATTGCGATCGCGGCGGCGGTACCAACTCCAAGTTGCTCCCACAATACTAACAGGCACAGCCCACAGGTTCAGGGCTTCTTCAGCAGCAACGTCAGTAGCTACAATTCCCACAATCACCAACAACTGAACTAGGATTCGCAGCAGTAAAGAATCCTCAATCACCGGCGGAGGCATGGCCTCAATCTGCTCCCACAGCTTACCCAACACAGGTATATTTCGCAGGTTATCAGTTGTCATGTGCACCCATCCAACTATTTTAGATTTTAGATTTTAGATTTTAGATTGAATCCACAGATTAATCTGGATTTTACCTAATATCTAAATCTTATTTCCCTGTCAAACGATTTTAGATTTTAGATTTTAGATTTTAGATTGAACCCACAGATTAATCTGGGTTTTAACTAATATCTAAATCTTATTTCTCGGTCAAACCATTTTAGATTTTGGATTTTAGATTGAATCCACAGATTAATCTGGGTTTTAACTAATCTCCAAATCTTATTCCTCTGTCATTAGATTTTAGATTTACTCCACAGATGAATCTGAGGGCTTGAACTAATATCTAATTTTTTTTTGCTTTCCACGACCGAAGTCGAGGGATTGCATCTGTTTTGTGTGAGGTCAAACCACAGAGTAAAAAGCTAAATTCTTTACTCTAATTATACCTTTCTAGTTGCTATCTTGTCCTGTCCAAATTGGACGAATAGCAAACATCAAAGGTCTGGTATCGAAGTTTTGGAATCGAACTTCTAGAGCATAAGTCTTGTTAGGTTGCGGGTCAAACAACTCCACACTTAAATGCCCGGAATTCGGACGATGTGCAGTTGCTTCGGCATCTCCTCCCTTGAGTTCCAAACTTCCTGCCCCCGGAAATTGGCACTCAACTCTTAAACACGGCATTGGCTGTTCTCTGTTGCGGTTCGACAGATATTGAGCCTCCAGAGTCAGCGCACCCAAACCAGTCAGCCACTCCCGCGAAACCGGTGGCTGATTTACAGGACAATCGAGAGTTAGAGACTCAATGATTTCCTTGGCTGCCAACAGCGACAGCACCATTTGTTGATCGGTACTCGCTGCTTCGTAATTCGGGAAATCTTCTAAATCTAGAAGTCCCCGCAAAGAACCTCGGAGCACTAAACCAGCTAACTCGTTGAGTTCCTGAGACTGGCCCGGAAATAAGCCATCTACAGCGCGAACTAACTTCGAGCCTTGCCGCAGCGACGACATTACCAATTCCTGACAAGGTTCTAGCAGTTGAGCAAAAACCCCTTGGGCGATCGGAATTGGCAGGCGGCCCCACCTGATATTTTGTAGTTGGGGAGTCCAGAGGTGTAGGGGGGGAACCCATTGCGGGGCTACATCGTCTGGGTAATCGTGGTCGTAGCTTTTGAATTCTGTTTCCCAGGGGAACAGCGGCGGGTTAGATTCAATTTCGGCTCTAAGCCTTTCTTTTAACAAGGTCTGAAAACGGTCTTGCACGGTCGGTATTTCTCCAATTGTCAGCGGTTGTGCGGGTGCATTGTTGTGCGCCCCCACTTGATAGTCCAGCGGGTCTGGTTCGTCCCATTCCCAGTATTCCACCCCGGAATTGTCTTCTGTGTCGCCCCACTCTTGTGAGCGAGGGGATGGATTGAGGTTTTCCTCATCTTCGCTAGAGGCATTCGCGATCGGCGCCTGCAATATCCAGTCTAAAAAATGGCGATCGAAAGCCTCTGCATCCCTGTTCGTTTCGTTATTCATCACTAGATGCCCCTTCTCCGGAATCTGAACGATTTCGCAATTCCCACGCAAGTTCCAGCAATTTAAACCACCGCTTCTGTACCTGGGCTACCGTGCTGCCCAGGGTTTGGGCGATCGCTGACTCTGACAGACCCTGTTGTTTCAACTTTAGCAAACGCTGTCCCTCTGGGCCAATTTGCTCGCCAAACGCCTGCCACTGAGAAGGCAGCAAACCCAAATTGCGATCTAAGTCTGCTTCCAGCCACTGGTGAACGAGTTCCCAGCGGTGCGACATGGCGAACCTGAGCAAATGGTACTTGAAGCGCTGCTGCAAATAGTCTCTTTGGCGGGGAGTTATGCCCAGAAGCGACTCTATTTCATTAGTCGGCAAGTCTTGCAAGCGCAGCACGAAGTAATCGGCGCAGTCTTGTTGATTGCGATCTTTCAAGTAAGCGACTAATTCGTCAATCACGTTTTGCCGCAGAGATTCTGACTCGTCGCCTTGGGGGCGAATTGCAGCGGAACCCTGTCCGGCCATCGCTTCCCGCACGGAGTGCACCGAGGTATCGTTCCAAGTTTGGTCGGAATCAGAAGCCCCTCCGTCGGCGGCTTGTTCCATATCTACGGAGGTTTCTTTGGGCTGCTGCTGGGAAAAGGTTTGGGCCCGTAAAATAATGAGTTGCTGGCTGCGGTTCCGAGGTAAAGGAATGCGCCGCTTGCCGAAGCGCTCTACAAAGGCCATGTACTCTGCTAGTTCTAAGCGAGTGCGGGGACTGTAGGTAGGTGGTAGTTGGGTTTCGCGCCGGAATGCCTTTAAAGCTTCCAGATAAAATCCTTGCAAAAAATCTTTGATCAGTTCTACTCGCGCCTGATAGCTAGACTGCACCTGCGGAGGGGTGATGTAGCGATAGACGATCGCGCTGAGGGTACTGTGCAATTCTACTCGACCGGGCCCGGAGCCTAAATTGTAATAGTGGAGGCATTGTTGCAAGCGGTGCTGAGCGAGGGTCTGGGCTGAACCTTCTATATCTCCAGAGGCTTGAATCCGCTGGCTTTCTGTGCATATCCTGTTGACTTCTGCTGCGAGTCGCCCTGCTACATCTTGGCAGTTCTGCTCAGACGCGCGAGTGGACTTTTTGAGTTCGTCTAACAGCCGTTCAAATATGGTTTCCACGCTCTGGCAGATTTCCCGCATGATGGTTTACAGCTAACATTGACATCCACCCCGGCGTAAACGCACGGGGATTCCTAAGACTCACGACTTAGGTTTCTGCTTCCGTCCCTGACGGGGATTTCGCACCAGCCTTAACAGATTTACTCTGTTCTGGTCTTACGGTCGCTCCACAGACTGACACGGCAAGCCCTGCCGCCAAAATATTTTTTGCCGCATTAATATCTCGGTCATGGTGAGTGTCGCAATTAGGACAATCCCATTCCCGGATATTTAACGGCATCTTGTCAACGATGTGTCCGCAATTGCCACACCGTTTAGAACTCGGAAACCAGCGATCGATCTTAATTAAAGTACGGCTGTACCACTTACACTTGTATTCAAGTTGTCCGACTAATTCCCCCCAACTTGCATCACTTATAGCTAGGGCCAGTTTGGGATTTTTAACCATATTCTTCACAGCTAAGTCTTCTACGGCGATGGTTTGGTTTTCACACACCAACCGCGTTGTTAACTTGTGAAGACTATCTTTCCTTGCATCAGTGATTTCTTGATGCACTTTCGCTACTTTAAGCCGTGCTTTGTGACGGTTGTTTGACCCTTTTTGCTTGCGACTTAAAGATTTTTGCGCTTTTCTAAGTTTGCGATATTTTGCCTTGAATCCTTTGGGATTGGCAATCTTTTCGCCAGTGCTTAGAGTGAGCAAGCTTGTAACTCCCAGGTCGATACCAACTTGACTGCCTGACTGAGGTAATGCTTCAATTTCAACATTCACCAACAGAGAAACTGACCACCTACCTGATGGTGCAAGCTTCACGCTTAAGGTTGATGGTGTTGCACCATCAGGTAGTGTCCGGCTCCAGCGAATTGGTAACGCTTGTGTGCTTTTTGCTAGGTAGACTTGTCCATCTCTGAACTTAAATGCTGACTTGGTAAATTCTGCACTACCACCATTGCGTTTCTTTTTGAAGTTAGGATATTTGGCCCGCCCATCAAAAAAGTTGGTATAAGCCGTTTGTAAATGTCTCAAACATTGCTGCAATGGCACACAGCTAACTTCATTGAGAAAATTCAACTCTTCTGTTTTCTTCCATTCGGTTAACATTGAAGAAGTCTCAGCATAGCCTACCCGTTTCTGTTCTTCGTACCAAGCTTCAGTTCTTGTGGCTAAAGCACGGTTGTAGACCAAACGAACACAACCCAAAGTACGTCGCAACAAACTTTCTTGTTCCGGCGTTGGGTAGAATCGATAGCTGAAGGCTTTTAGTGTCATACTTATTTTAAGTACACCATTTCACATACTAGCACGTCTTGGGTGAAATGGTAGGTATTAACAAAAATTCATGTAAAGCCGTCCTAGAAGGACGGGGTTTCAAACCCAAATTTCTGATGAAAGTAGCACAGTTAGTAAAAGTATGGATCAATCTTTCCTACGGCTACTTTAGCCCGTATTCCCCACATAGGAAAAACTGTAATGCCCTCGATCTCCTCCTCGCTGCAAACGCTGAGGACTGCTTTTTTTTAATCTGTCCTGACACGCCATCCGCCAAAAACCAGGTTTCAACAATTGTCACTGCAACGATGGTTCATCAGAGGGTCTGGTTTGACAAAGCCTTCATGCACCTGCGGGCCCAAAACGCGGCACTGCGGTTGATACCTTCGGCTTAGTGGTGTGGTGGTCACAGCAGCAAGTGTTCCTGAAGGTGAAGCTAGCACACAACTTCTCCCGGCGTCTACTAGATGGGACAAAGGGTTTCACGGCTGTATTTGATCTGGGTCTTCCGCCACTTTTGCCATAAAGTTTCGACGGCGATCGCCCGTCTGTTTCTTGGCAGCATCCTTGAACGTGGATTGAAGGGTTTGAGTCAATATCATTTGTAGCATCCCAATCACACAGATCAGAACCGCTCATGTCCGAAAATCTGTTTCCTAGCCTTCTAGGATATAATGGGGTGATATTTAATTGCAAGTCCGTTATGCCGTCATTTAAACCCGCCCGCACAATTAAGTGTGTGTGATGTTCGTTACCTTCGGCATAAATTCCTTAATTTTTATTAACAATCAGAGTGCAGCCTTTTTATATAGCGGGATTGAGCGGGGACTCACCTGCCGCCCAATCGGTGTGATCGCCAAACAAAGGCGCTTCGGAACAATAAGTTTGAGTGCATCTATCTAAAGGTATCAATATTGCAATTACTTTAACCTGAAAAGCAGATATTTTACTAAAGTGCGATCGTCTTCGATCGTCCTCTGGGTTGATGTAAGTGACGGGCGAAATTTGTTCTAATAGTAAAGTTAGATTTGAAGGAACAATTTTCAATGCGTAAGTTAAACATAGGTCTATCTGACGAGCAACGTGCAGGCGTTATCGAACTATTGAATCACGACTTGGCAGATGCTTATCTGCTGTTAATCAAAACCAAAAAGTATCACTGGGATGTAGTGGGCCCGCAGTTTCGATCGCTCCACCAGTTGTGGGAAGAACACTATCAGGCGTTAACACTAAATATCGATGCTATGGCTGAACGGGTGAGAACTTTAGGTGGCTATCCAATTGGTACTGCTGAGGGTTTTCTGAAGTATGGCTCGATTAAAGAACATATCGGCGATTTGCCTTTGGCTACGGAAATGGTAGCGCGTTTAGTTGATGACCACGAACTGATTATTCGCAATCTCCGCAAACACGTAGAACAGTGCGGTGAAGAGTTTAAGGATGACGGAACCGCAGACTTTTTGACGGGTTTGATGGAACAGCACGAGCAAATGGCTTGGATGTTGCGCTCGTTTATTGAAGGGGAATCCCTTGCGCCAGATGGTAAGCAGCCGCAAGCTCAAACTGCTACAGCTTCTCACGCTTAGAGAGATTAAGTAGAAGGAAGAAGGAAGAAGTAAGAAGGAAGAATGGAAAATTTAGATTTTTTTATTTAACCCTCTTTCCTCATTCTTGATCGACCAACCAGGCAGAATTAAACGCCCTCTAGCTTCCTCAAAAACCCGGTTTCTTCAAAAAACCGGGTTTTTCAATTTTGGGTTTATGTAGATTTTCGATTTCCTAAACTATTGAATCGCATTCTTTCGTATACCTGCGATGGCAACATTCTGTGAGCTTTCGTTCGCGCCTCAATCCTAGCAACTGTCCTCCCTTCACTCGATTCTGATGCTTTTTTTAACTCTAACCCAGCTTCAGTTGGCGCTGTAACTATTATTGTTAATATACTTTCTATTGACAGCAGATACAAATTATGGCGCAAAAGTGCCATTGATAAATCTTCTTTGAACGCTCGATACAGCCAAGATAATGTACTCCGGTGATTGCCACTGCGGTTGCTTTTGACAGCTAAGGAATGAGAATTAAATAACTTCCACTCTTGAAAGTGGGACGGGCGGGACGCCCATCCCACAATAATAATTAAAATTGTAAGTTATTTAATTCGCGATCCTAAGTAAATGTAAAAGTTGCTGCTATAGCAGCGATAAATGCTGCTGGGAATTTCGGGATGTTGCTGCCGGATATCTGCCATAATTAAAGAGTGAGATTTTGCCATTGCTGCATAGGATCGCGAATTAAATAATTTACACAATGAAAGTGGGTTGGGCGTCCCGCCCCCCTTTCTGGACGGGCGGGACGCCCATCCCACAAGAACCATCACGCATTCTAAGTTATTTAATTCTCATTCCTAAGCTGGTATGATGACTGAAACTAAGGGCTGATTTAAAGTGTTTTGGAAGGTTTTCATGTAATATAAAAACTTGTTTATGTAAAAGTTTTGGTTCAAAGGGAACTAGCTAAGAGTATATTAGCAAATTACCAAAGCTCGATCGTACAGTGTCGGAAATTTTAAGACGTATATTTAAATTATATTGCCAAAAGTCATAAAGTGTGCATTGAGTCCGCAGTCGCGATCGAGACTTGGGGCAGCAGTCACTCGCGGATGAGGTCTGTAAAAGAAATTGTACCGCGCAAGTCCTGACAGTTCGTGGGTATCCGTATAAACGATGTTGGATTTTATACGGTGTGCCTACTTATAAAATCAAAGTCTTGTGTATGGCAACACAGCCACACCAAAATGCTGCAGGGGCTTTTTCCGAAGTTTACACAAACAATGATATATTTAAAGATTTTGTAAAGGTGTTGTCTACATCAGGTCACTCTCAGCAAGAGATGGCGTAAAATAGAAGTAAGAATGGGGAAAATTAAATCGAGAATACCAGCAAAAAATATAGTTGAAGATCAACAAAAATCGAGTTATAAATAAAAAAGTAGAGCTGATTTTACCCTTTGTAAAGTAGCACCCATAAAATTCCAGCAAATTTTAGCCCCTGCAATTTAAACAATTTAGGTAATGATTTCTACCGCCGACCCCACTGTATCCGTTATTATCCCAGTCCACAACGGGGGCTCTTACTTCCGCACCTGTTTGTCAAAACTGGCTCAAACTGTGCCCAGGCCGATCGAGATTATTGTAGTAGCAGATGGTGAAAGCGACGGTTCTTGGCGTCTAGCCCAGGAATTCGGCGCCAAAGTGATCAGGATTCCCGAATGCGGAGGGCCAGCGCGCGCCAGAAATTTGGGTGCCCAGGCTGCAAAGGGAGATATTCTGTTTTTTGTGGATGCTGATGTCGCTGTTTGTCCAGAAGCTGTGGGCTATGCGATATCGGTGTTCAAAAATAATCCCTACTTAGCTGCTTTCATCGGCTCTTACGACGATGCTCCCGGAGATCCTGATTTTCTATCGCAGTACAGGAACTTGCTGCACCACTACGTGCACCAAACAGGTAACGAAGAAGCTTCGACTTTTTGGGGCGCTTGCGGAGTGATTCGTCGGGAAATTTTTTTGCAGATGGGCGGCTTTAATGAGAGTTACCGCCAAGCTTCGATCGAAGATATTGAGTTCGGCTACCGTTTGAAACAAGCAGGTTATAACATTCGGCTGTGCAAAACATTGCAGGTGAAGCATTTAAAGCGGTGGAAGCCTATGGGTATGGTGAAAGCTGACTTTTTCTACCGAGCGCTGCCTTGGACAGAACTGATTTGGCGCGATCGCAAATTGAATAACGACCTCAACTTGCAAGTTTCAAACCGCATCAGCGTGATTTTAACTTATGCAGTCCTGCTGGCAACTTTGGGAACCTGCTGGTCGGTGAGCTTTCTGCTACTGGCTGGTTTGCTGGCAATACCGCTGGTAGCAATTAATGCACCGCTTTACCGATTTTTTCACCGTAAACACGGTATCCTATTTGCCCTGAAAACTATTCCGTGGCACTGGCTTTTCTACTTTTACAGCGGACTGGCATTCGCGATCGGCACGGGTCGCTACTTATACCAAAAAAAGCCTGTGACTGGCAAAGTTAGCTTGCCAGTATCCGCTCAATAAATCAAGGCAAATTGTCCTTCAAAATCAGGTAGCTCAATAGGTTCTCAGGGTATTCACGGGTGCATCTGTAACTTGGACAAGTTATAAATAATTGTATGGTTCGATAAAAAAGCTGGAGGTAGGCTGAGTGAAACATTATCCGGTTGCGATCGTCGGTGCAGGCCCTGCGGGCTTGACTGCTGCCTACGAGCTAGTCAAGGAAGGCATCATCCCTGTTGTACTAGAAAAAGGTGATAAAGTTGGGGGAATAGCTCGCACAGAAACCTACAAAGGCTATCGTTTCGACATTGGCGGCCACCGCTTTTATACTAAAGTTGAAGCCGTGCAGCAGTTGTGGCAAGAGGTACTGGGAAATGAGTTTATTAAAGTGCCACGATTGTCGCGAATTTTTTATCGAGGTAAATTTTTCAACTATCCGATTAGTGCCTTCAATACTCTCTTTAATTTGGGCATAATTGAGAGTACGCTGATTATTTTGAGTTATCTGAAAGTGAGAATTTGGCCACTTACGGAAGAAAAAACTTTTGAACAATGGGTTATCAATCGTTTTGGCGAACGCTTGTATAAAACATTTTTTAAGACTTACACTGAAAAAGTTTGGGGCATTCCTTGTTCGGAAATTCAAGCAGATTGGGCGGCGCAGCGGATTAAAGGATTGTCGCTGACGACAGCAATTATTAATGCTTTGTTTGGCAGCAACGACACTAAAACATTAATCAAAGAGTTTGATTATCCGGCTTTGGGGCCGGGGATGATGTGGGAAAAGTTCGCGGAAGCTGTGGAGAATAAAGACGGCAAAGTTTATCTCGATACTAAAGTGATTAGCTTTGAGCGTGAAGGTAATAAGATTAAAAGTATTACTGCGGAGCAAAACGGAGAATTAGTTCAATATTCGGCGGATAATTTCATTACGAGTATGCCGATATCGGCGCTGGTAGCAAGAATGAAACCGCAGCCCCCCGAAGAGGTGTTGCACGCCGCGCGATCGCTCAAATATCGAGATTTTTTGATTGTAGCGCTGATTGTCGATCGCAAGGATTTGTTTCCTGACAACTGGATTTACATTCACTCCCCCGAAGCCAAAGTTGGACGAATTCAAAACTTTAAAAATTGGAGCGCCGCTTTAGTTCCCGATGCCAGCAAAAGTTGTTTAGGAATGGAATATTTCTGTAGCGTAGGCGACGAGATTTGGGAAATGTCGGACGCGGAACTTATCGAATTAGCAACTCGCGAGTTGGTGGGTTTGGGGTTAGCAACAACTGCTGAGGTGGAAGATGGAGTTGTCATACGGCAACTTAAAGCTTATCCAGTTTATGATGGGGAATATCGAGGACACTTGCAGGTACTTGAAGGTTTTTTGAAGGGATTTGAGAATTTGCAGACGATCGGGCGAAACGGTATGCACCGATACAACAACCAAGACCATTCCATGCTGACGGGGATGCTGGCTGTGAGAAATATTCTCGGCGAAAAGCACGATTTGTGGGATGTGAATACTGAGCGATCGTACTATGAAGATTTTAGTGTCGATCGCTCAAAGGACAAAAAGGATTCGGATTTGATTTCGCAGTCAACATAGCCAGCCGAAATAGGGATTGCCATGAAAAAAGCGAACCTGCCAAACTTAATCGGCTTCGCAGCAAGCATCTTCGTGCTCCTGCTTTCAGTGCAGTGGTTTGTCCCTATCCAACTCGACTTAATCGAAGCGATCGCGGCGATCGCTTCTGCTTGGAGCGTTTGGCTGCTTGCTAAAAACAATCCCCTAGGCTGGTGGATCGGCTTAATCGGAGTTATCGCCTACGCTGCGGTGTTTTATCAAGTTAAACTTTACGGCGAAGTTGCGATTCAATTCTTCTATTTAATCACCAGCTTGCAAGCAATTTATATTTGGCTGCGGGGTGGCGAAAACAGCACAGAAAAACCTGTATCTCGCATGGACCAACGCTGGCTCATCCTCACCGCAGTCTTCGTTACAGTTGGTGTATTTGGCTTGCGAACAGTATTAGTATATTTGGGCGGTGCGGCACCATTTTGGGACGCCCTGACCACCATCTTAAGCGCGATCGCCCAGTTGTACCTGATGGAACGCTATCTCGAAAGCTGGTATTTGTGGATTGTTGCAGACACGATTTACGTTCCCTTGTATGCCTCGCGCGGGCTATATCTGACGAGTATTTTGTACGCGATATTTTGCTTAATGGCAATTTTCGGACTGCAAAATTTTCAGCGGATTTACTCGGAACAAAAGTTAAAACAGCAGCAATCTTTATGATACTCGGTGTTACTGTAGGCAAATTTTACCCCTTCCACAAAGGACACGACTACTTAATTCGAGAAGCTAAAAAAAAGGTTGACCGTTTAATCGTTCTCGCCTGTTACAAGACAAATCAAGCAGTTGCAGGAAGCGTTAGAGCCGACTGGATTCGGTTTTTGCATCCCGACGCAGAAGTTATCGAAGTGCTCGACGATTTGCCGGAAGCCCCCGAACCTTGGGCTCAGAGGACTCTTGAGGTGCTTTCCGGGCGAAAACCCGATATCGGTTTTACTTCAGAAGATTACGGGGAACCTTGGGCAAAACTGATGGGAGCTCAACACTGTGCAGTCGATCGCGAACGGCTCAAATTCCCGATTTCTGGAACGCAATTGCGATCGCACTTAGCCGAACACTGGCAAATGCTGACTCCCCCAGCCAAAGCCTACTTTGCCAAACGAGTCTGCGTGCTGGGTGTAGAATCGAGCGGCACGACTACCCTGGCACGATCGCTCGCACAGCACTACCAAACTGCTTGGGTTCCCGAATACGGCAGGTGTTACTGGGAAGGCAGGCAATATTCGCCCGAACCTGAAATTTGGGACAGCTATGAATTTGTAGAAATTGCCAAGAAACAAGCTGCTATAGAAGACGATATTGCTACTCGCGCTAACAAAGTCATTATCTGCGATACAGATTCTTTAGCTACTTGTATTTGGCACAAACGTTACGTTGGTTCCGAACACCCGATGGTCGAGCAAATTGCAGACAGCCGCCGCTGCGATTTGTATATTTTGACTCAGCCGGATTTCGGCTTTGTTCAGGATGGAACGCGAGAAAGCGAACATTTACGAATGACTATGCACCAGCAGTTTGTTGAGGTTCTTCAGAAGAAAGGAAAGCGGTATATTACTGTGGGAGGAACGCACGAGTTGCGAATGTCGGAGGCAATTGGGGCGATCGATTCAGTGTTGGTGTTTGAACCGTTAAAGGAGCTAGAGAATTAGGAATAAGTGGAGTGCGATCGCCCAGGTTTTATTTGCGGGCGATCGCTCTTTTGAAATATCTCTTGCTTCTATAGATATCTATTAGAATAGTCGAACTAGGTGGTTAAAAGGATTGCAGGGAAACGATTCATGAAACTCACGGATTTGCCCCAAGATGTTCTCGATGATTTATGTCAGGATCAACAGTGGCGATTAGATATCGATCCAGGATTTGATAGCAAACACGAATTTTGGATGGCGTGGCACCATTTTCTCAAGTTACCGGAGCAATCCTACTTTGAGAGATCCGAAGATAGTCTGGCAGATTTTCTCACAGTTGAAGAGTATAACCTGCTGCTGCCAGTGCCGCGATCGCACCATGCCAGCATCCATCCCATTCGATTGATTCCGAGTGCTGACCAACAGACACTCACCCTGTTTCTTCAGGATTCTTACCATCGCGATTGGTTCGCAGAGCCCAGCGATGCCCGTTATGGATTTCTGGCGATCTGCGATCGCTATCAGAAGTTTGGTTGCGATTTCTATCTTGCCAGCTATTATCATTTCGCTTACCTCCTCGGAAAGGATTACGAAGTGGCTGAAGGGATTCTTACTCAAAAATTAGGTCAGCTACCGTAGTTGATGTCCGATTGAATGATATCGATTAAGATGAGTTTGTAGTGAGAACTTTAGTCCTTCGATCCTGCCGACTAAAGTCCTCACTCCAAACCGGATCGATCGCCCTCAAGCGCTAAGCGGAGGAATTTGACCGGGCATGATATCCCGCTGGCATAAATCACTCGATAGGTTTTCCAAATGTTCGATCGCCGGTAGGGATTTTTTAACAGCTTTTTTTCCACCAAATCTACAGGACGATGAAATAAATTCTCTATCTCTTCCTGCATACCCAATAAATGAGACAGCGTGAGGCGGTGGGATGGCTCGTAAGTAACTAATACATCTACATCGCTATCGGGGCGAAAATCATCCCGCAGCACCGAGCCAAACAGGGCAAACTCGACTATGTTCCAGCGCTGGCAAAATTGCGCGATCGCATCTAAAGAGACTTTTAATCGATCGCTCACTACATATTATAAATCCGCTTGTAACTCAATCATGGGCGAGTCAACCTCAGACTACAAAATTCAGAGAATCCAAGCATTGCTATAGCAGCCGCTAATTTACCACACTTGAGCATCCCAGACACATTTAAGTTTTCGATGCAAACAAAATTTACTAGACTTACTGATAAGATGAGAGGAGCTAGATTGAGAGGTCATCTTATGTCGCCGATAAAACAACGCCTTCTAGAAGCGATCGAACGGACTCCTGAATCGCTTTTAGAGCAAACCCTGACATTCCTGGAATTTTTGACCAGTCGGACACAGACCGCGATCGCCCCAGACTTCGACTCGGATTTTGACTCAGACACCGACTCCAACGACAAAATCCTCGCTGACCTGAAAGCCTCCCTCCACCAAGCCAAAGCGGGACAAACCTTCCCCATCGAGGAGCTCTGGGACGGCATCAATGTCTGAGATGCCAGTCCAACTCAAATTCACGGCACTTTTCAAACGTCGCCTCAAAGGACTCGCTAAAAAGTATCGCCAAATTCAAACCGATGTTCAGCCCGTCCTCGATGAGATTATCCAAGGAAACTTCATCGGAAACCAGATTACAGGCACCCCATACACCGTTTACAAAGTCCGGGCTAAAAACAGTGATGCCCAAGTTGGTAAGAGCGGTGGTTATCGTTTGATTTATCAAGTCGAATCACCGACTCAGGTTGTTTTACACCTGATTTACTCGAAATCAGAACAAGCAAACGTCTCGGCCGAGGAAATCCAAACTGCGATCGCACAATACCACGCAGAACCAGGCGAATAAGACATTTTTCAAGTCTAAACTTTAGATATCGCCGACATTGATATCATATATGGCCCAAGTCCCGACCTTCTGGCGGCAGCAGTGTATCTTTGAGAGTTGACACAAATTTTTTAAACTTGTGCTAACTCTTGACTACATACTGACTAGAGTGAAAAATATGCAAAAACGCCAGCAA
The DNA here is from genome assembly GCF_036705265.1 of Microcoleus sp. B4-C2. NCBI lineage: Bacteria > Bacillati > Cyanobacteriota > Cyanophyceae > Oscillatoriales > Microcoleaceae > Microcoleus > Microcoleus sp. B4-C2. Next base: position 262,769 of record NZ_JAUBUB010000001.1, on the reverse strand, counting down.
CAAACAAACCAACCTATGAACTTTTCCAAGAAGTCAGGGGGCAAAAGTGCCACATCCCCAACAATCAACTCAACACACAATCTCGGCGTCGGAGGATTGCGGAAATTACTTTTTGCCGCCGGCATAGCCTCTCTGTGCGCTAGCTGTCAAAATCCTGAAGCACCCACCGCCACAACTCCCGGAGGCAGCCCCGGAACCAGTCCCGCAGCCACTCCCGTCGCAGTCAGCAGCCCCGGAGACCCAAATACTGTCAAAATTGTCTCCATGCTGCCCATGACAGGCAGCGCCTTGGGTCAAGCTCAAACAATGGTCAACGGCATCCAACAAGCCCTCGCCGAAACCAACTCCAAAGCTTGCGACGGCAAAATCCAAATCCAATACGAAGTTTTCGATGACGCCACCGCCGCCGCCGGCAAATGGGACCCGGCCCAAGTAACCTCAAATTCCAACAAAGCCGTCGCTGACGCTTCGGTAGTTGCCGTCATCGGTCACTATAACTCCGGTGCCGCCAAACTTTCCATTCCCGTGCTCAACCAAGCTAACATCGTCATGATCAGTCCGGCCAACACTTATCCGGGACTGACTAAACCAGGAAAAGGTGAAGCCAAAGAACCTAACGTTTATTATCCCACAGGCACTCGTAATTTCACCCGCGTTGTCCCCGCTGACGACCTTCAAGGGGCTGTAGCTGGCAACTGGGCGAAATCTTTGGGCGTACAAAAAGTCTACATTCTCGACGACCAAGAACTCTACGGCAAAGGCATCGCTGATGTTTTTGAAGCAACTGCTAAAAAGTTGGGAATTCAAGTCCTCGGAAGAGAGGGAATTGATATTAAAGCTAGCGACTACAAGGCGTTAATGAATAAGATCAAAGCTTTAAATCCCGACCTGATTTACTTCGGTGGCACTACTCAAAGCAATGCCGGACAAATAATTAAAGACATGAGAAATGTCGGAATGACGCCTGATGCAGTTAAGTTCATGGGGCCCGACGGCATTAAAGAGCAAGCTTTAATTGACGCGGCGGGCAAAGATGCCGAAGGAATTTACGCTACTTTTGGCGGCTTGCCTCCTCAAGAATTGACTGGTGCGGGCGCGAAGTGGTACGAAAGTTACAAGGCAAAATATAATGCTGAACCGGAAGCTTATGCAGCTTACGCCTATGAAGCTGCTAAAGTTGCGATCGGCGCAATTAATAAAGTTTGCAAAAATGACCGTGCTGCTATCCGCGAAGCTGTCTTGGCAACTAAAGATTTTAACGGGGTACTAGGCACTTGGAGTTTTGACACCAACGGCGACACGAGCTTGACTACAATGTCAGGAAATGTTGTTAAAGGTGGCAAGTGGGAGTTCGTGAATGCGCTCAAGACCGAATAATTAATTAGAGGGCAGAGGGAAGTTAGGCAACGGATTTTATAACGGCTGTAACGGATATCGGAAAGAAGGAAGAAGGAAGAAGGGATAATAAAAAATTATGCCTTTTTCCTTCTCCCTCCAATGTCCCATGCCCGATTCTCGATTCCCAATTCCCAATTCCCAATTCCCAATTCCCAATTCCCAATTCCCAATTCCCAATTACTCAAAAACATGAAGAACTGGAAAAGTATTCTCTTATATCTAGGTGTAGTTTATATAGTTTTGCTATTAGGCCCGATCGCAGGATTTGATTTGCCAAAAATCCTTGGAGAAATAGTCAGCAATCCTGAAGTTTTGATTCAACAATTATTAGTTGGTCTTGTCAACGGCGCGCTGATTGCAATTATTGCTTTGGGTTACACTATGGTTTATGGCATTATTGAGTTAATCAATTTTGCTCATGGCGATTTGTATATGTTGGGTGCTTTTGCTTCCCTAACCGTGTTCGGGGCTTTTGGGATTCAAGATGGCGCACCTTTAGGTATTGCTATACCGGTGATGTTAGTTGCTTTAATTGTATGTTCGGTTTTTTGTGCTGGACTCAATATTGTTGTGGAAAAGTACGCTTATCGGCCTTTGCGAAATGCTCCCCGTTTGGCTCCTTTAATTTCGGCTATCGGAGTTTCTTTTATTTTCCAAAATATGGGGTTATTTTGGGGAGGATTAAAAGCTTTTATTCCGGTGATGGGTTCTAATTCGGCTGCGCCGAAAAGCTTTCCCGATTTGTTGCCGCGAGTTGATATTTTTAAAGCTTTGGGAATTCAAACGAGTATTGTATTTACTACCAAGGATTTAATTGTGTTGGTAGTGGCGGTGGTATTGATGGTTTTGCTTCATGTGTTTGTGCAATACACTCGTCTGGGAAAGGCGATGCGGGCAACTGCTCAAAGTCGCGATGCTGCTAAAATTATGGGGATTAATGTCGATCAGATTATTGCTCTGACTTTTTTGATTGGGGGAGCTTTGGCGGGTTCTGCGGGTATTTTGGTGGGTTTGTACAACAATACTATTGTTTTTACGATGGGGTTTACGGCTGGTTTGAGGGCTTTTACGGCGGCGGTTTTGGGGGGGATTGGCAATATTGTCGGGGCGATGTTAGGAGGCGTTTTGATTGGGTTGCTTTCGTCTTTGAGCGATCAGTATTTGTCGAGCCGCTGGACTAATGCTTGGGTGTTTGGGGTTTTGGTGGTGATTTTGGCTTTTCGGCCAGGCGGTTTGTTGGGAGAGAATGTTCAGGAAAAGGTTTGAAGGTGCTGGTTGAAAAAATGGCAAGAGATACTTATCGGGACTTCAACAAAAAATACGAGCTAAATGAGTTCTAATGCTTGAAGAGCAAGCATATAACGTTAAAGAATGAGCAATGAAAGAGACGACCCCCGCCGCGATGCCCCCCTGCTTGGATAAATGGTGTCAAAGATTTGACGATATCTTTGGTCATCAAGCCCAAAAACGGGAGTTTAGGAACTATTTAGGCGGATTATTATTGGGCTATCGGGAGCGAAAAAACCTCTCGCAGATGGCGACAAACGCCTTGGCGAGTAATTTACCACAAATTACACCATTTTTTAACTGCTGCGCCCTGACGGGGTTGTTAACCCGTCAGCAATTTGATATTATTGATAGCCATTGCTTAAAGTTGTGCTGTGATTCAAGGTCAAAAAATCAAGACAATGGGAATTCAAAAATAGGTGGGTAGGTTAACTGAATACGGGCGCTCGATACGTGGCCATAGTAGTTTTTAGATTTGATTATACGGTCAATGTTGGGCCGAGCGTTGCGGAGGGAGTTGGCATGGAATGCAAGTCAAGACATTATTACGCTCATTAATCGGAATTAGGCGCACTAAACTACGATTTTTTTAGAGGGGTATGAGGGCTATGTCCTTGATTATATCAATGTTTTGACTCTTGTTGTCACCCCCTCATGGGTAATGCTTGTATCACAGTTTAAATGCACAACAGCTTATATGGATTGTCCAGTGACCCGCTCACTCATGCTATCTCAACAATCTACTGCCGACAAAGAAGACCCCAAAGTCTCATGGTTCTAGCGCTGGGTTGTTTTAAGTTTGGGAGGAATTCGATAAATAACCCAGTTGGGTGTTTCTTGATAGAGTTCCAATGTTTTTTGAATGTACGCAACCAATTTAGGGTTATCTTTTGCTATTTGATTATTGTCATATTTAACAATTCCCATCCAATCTGCTCCCTGGATAATCAGGTCTTTCAAGAGTACAATTAAAGTATCATCTTTTATTTTATCTTCCCAACCCACCCTATTTTTTCCAATGCTGCCTTGATACCTCTGAGGAGGAAAAACCCAGCCACGTCGTTGACTATAATAGATAGCGACGGGATCGCCACCTCCACGATTAGCTATGGTAACAACAAGGTCACTTGGTTGAGTTATTTGCTGCAAAGCTATCCCTAGTTCGTAGCCATCTTTTGCCCAAGGATAATAGCACGATTTATTTAACTGTTTATAACCAATTCCAGAAATGATTAGTAGTATTGCCGTTATGAGGGCTAATGTGGAAGATGAACCTCCGACTCGCTTGGCGAAGGAAGCCAGTGCCATCAAACCATTTCCTGCTAGAGCGGCGGCGGCTGGGTTGATAATATTTAAGTTAGAGGGATTTGCGACGAGCTGTTGAGCGCCAATGAAGTAATAAATTGCAAAAGCAAGTATCCACCAATGAAACATCCCTGGTACTGGTACAGCTACATTACTTGACTGCTCCTCAGATTCCGGGGTAGGAAGTTTATAATGAGGAGGAAGGAACAAACCAATAGCAACAAGGATCATGATGGGATATGTCCAAAGCCAGTTATAAATATGATTATATAGTTTAGGAAAGAAATATTTTTGTTGCCACCATTCACGTAACTGACTATCCCAAAGCCAGTTCCCGCTGCCAGCAAAGTGGTAAGGTGGATAGGTGAGAGAAAGATGTCTCGCCCACAAATAATAGGCAATTACTGGCAGGAGGATGGAAATAGCAGCTACTCCAATTACTATCAGCTTTTTCGGGCGCAGTAATCCTCGATGACCCAGGACAACCAATATTGTATAGAGCATCGGAATGCCAATGATTAAACCTGGTAGTTTGGTTAAAAAGCCCCAAATTGCAAAGAGGGTGGCAAGTAATAAATAGTACCAGCGGTCAGTTTGTAGGTAAGCAATCAGCATCCAGAAACTTGTGACAACTAATGCAACCATTGCCGGGTCGGGAAGGAAAGACCGATCCAGATATATATTTCCTGGAAAAATGGCGAGAATTGCGGCACTCATAAGAGCGCGATCCCGATCCCAAATACGCGAAACTAACTGATAGAAGGCAAATATTCCCCACAAGCTAAACAGGACAACGACGCTGCGTCCCACCCAATCATGCTGTCCCAATAAAGTATAGAGAAGGGCTGTAATATAAGTAACTGTTTGAAATTCCCGTCCATTATAGCTAGGCCCAGGCCCATCCCAGCTAACTTCAGGGTAGAAGATATTCCAATTTCTGCGATAGAAATTTTCTGCCATCATGGCTGTGCTTGACTGCCGCCAACTAAAGCTATCAATAAATGGCTGATTGATATTAATCAATCGCAAAATAGCTGCCACTACAAGAATTGATATCAGGAGATAAGTGGTGTTCCTATAAATTGGAATTTTCATTTGATATCTGATGATATAAAAAAATATCTGACCTGTAAAGCTACGCAGTAAGCTAGTGGAACCTAGACAAGGGCAGCGCTAGCTAGCTAAGTTTACACATTGGAAGATATATTGGTCAAGCAGCAAAAGCTTAAACTATATGTTAAGGATGAAAAATAGTCAGCGTTCGCTGTCATCTTCCTACTACTGAAAAAATACTTAATGGGGCGATCGGCAACATTAAATTTTTATTTCCAAATCTAAGAGAGCGCTTCTCAATTGAGTGGAATACTGTACGCCCAATTAAATATTCCCTGGTTTGAGCCAGCCAAAAACTTCGCCTAAAGTCAACTGCATTTCCGGCATAAATTTGGGCGTCGGGAGTATATCTGTTGGTTCTTGCAATGCAATCGGTTGCTGCCCTGCAGGATAGGCTAAAATGTTTTTTTCATCGGGATCGAGCAACCAACCCATCTGACAACCGGCATTCAAACAGTGCAAAATATTGTTTGTGACTTTGGTTTGGCTTAGGGCTGGGGACAAAATTTCTATTGTCCAGTCTGGGTGAGCATTAAATGTATTGGCAATTTCGCCGTCAGCGTCTAGGGGAATGCGATTCCAAACAAAAATCGCGACATCGGGCACAATAGAACGTCCACCAAACGTGCAGCGAAGTTCTGGTAGGGCTAGGGCAATTTGCGGTTTCTCTGCGATGTCGTTGGTGACTGTTACGAGTCTTCCTTGTAGTTTGCTGTGTTTTCCTTGCGGCATAGGTTTTTGGACGATCGCACCTTTGATGTATTCGCTAGCGGGTTTGGTTTCTGCGAGTTGCAAAAACTCGTCGAGGGTGATAGTTTTTTGAGGTGCTTGTACCATATAGCGATCGCCCGTTTGAAGTGTGTTGCGGTAACAGTTCCAGTATATTTGAAGTTTCCTCACTTTTGGTGCAATAATCGAACTCAAAAGACTCTAAACTGTAGCTAGCCCGATCGCCAGTTCCCAAAACCAGCAATCGATGGAAAACGATCTAATTTTTTTCTTACCTCTTCCTCACATCCGTTACATCCGTTACAGAATCCGTTACCGAACTTCTTCCTTATGTCAAATAAAATAATCAAAGCAATTAAATCGATCGGTATTCTAGCGATCGCCTATTTTACCGTCCGCCTAAAAGCAATTAAATCGAGCGGTATTCTAGGAGTGATCGCCTCTTTTACCGTCCTCCTATTCGGGGGTTGGAGCGGCAGTGTCATCGGCTGGCTGATGGGTACGGCGGCTGGCTTCATCGCTTGTCAAAAACAGAAGGTTTACAACCCGAAAATGGGTGCGTATATCGGCAATTTGGCGGGTTGGGGTTTGGGCTTTTGGCTGTTAGTTGCGAGTGTGGTAGAAGGGGTTTTGATTAGACCTTTGTCTGGTCAATCTGCTGTGGCTTTGCCGACGACGCTGCGGTACGGGATTTGGAGTTGGGCTATCGCAATTTTGACAGCTACGTTAATGGGTGCTTTGCAGGGTTTGCAGGGAGAACGCCAGCGGCTGGCCACTCTGGTGACATTAGCTTTTATTCTAATTCTGTTTCCGTTTATCGACATTCAGGCTCAGACTGGCTGGATTGCTACTGTAGTACAGATTCAAATCTTTATTATGTTGGCGCTGGGTTTGAATATTACTGTGGGTTTTGCGGGATTGTTGGATTTGGGATATGCGGCGTTTTTTGCGATCGGCGCTTACACGACAGCTTTGCTATCTTCTGGACAGTTAAATATTACTTGGAACTTTTGGGTGGTACTGCCGATCGCGGCCGGTGTAGCTGCGATCGCGGGTGTAATCCTGGGTATTCCCACACTGCGGCTCAAGGGCGATTATTTGGCGATCGTTACCCTCGGTTTTGGCGAAATTATCCCGGTTGTCTTTAGGAATTTAACGGCGATTCGGATTGATGAACCAGTCTCGAAGATTGTTGCTTCCCTGTTGGGTAAACCTGAGTTGGTGCTGTGTCTGGTTGGGTGCGATCGACCTTTTAACCTCACCGGCGGCGAAGCGGGCATAAACCCGATCGGGCGTCCATCTCTCCCCATCGTCGGCACTTTCAGCACCGGCAACTACTTTCCCTGGTACTACCTAATTTTGCTGCTAGTTGTCTTCGCTTACTTCATGATTTCGCGGTTGCGAGATTCCCGCTTGGGCAGGGCATGGAATGCCATGCGCGAAGATGAATTAGCGGCTAGTGCGATGGGGATTAACCTGGTCAAAACCAAACTTTCGGCTTTTGCGATGGGAGCGACGTTTTCGGGCTTTGCAGGCGCGTTTTACGCCGCCTATATCAGCGCGATTTTTCCCAGCGTTTTCGATTTTTCGGTGTCGGTAATCATCCTGTGTATGGTGATTTTAGGCGGTTTGGGCAATATGACCGGGGTGATTTTGGGCGCTATCATTATCATGTCTGCCGATCGGCTTTATCTGCCACAATTAGCGCAAGTCCTCAAGGGTTTTCTGAATACTTTTGTACTCCCCAGGATTGCAATTCCCCAGTTGCGAGACTTTCTGGCCACCAGTTTAGACCCGATTCAAATGCGCTTATTTCTATTCGGCCTAACTCTTGTTGTCATGATGCTCGTGCGGCCGGAGGGGCTGATTCCTGATAAGATCCACCAAGCTGAACTGCATTCTGATGGTGAAGCGAGCAATGAGTCTTTAGCAGATGCGAGAAGTCAATAAGTAGGTAAGGACAAAAAACATAGTATTTTGTAGGTGGTTTAGCTAAGAATCTAGGATGCAACTCACATTTTGCACCATTCTCAAGAACAGGCTTTCCGGCCTGTTCCACAATAAAATTCACTCTTTGTGGAACAGGCCGGAAAGCCTGTTCATAAAAACCTTATTTAGAATGGTGCAACATCTCAGATACAAGGGAGTTTAGGGGTGTAAAAACCCCGTCCCCATCTAATGTTTATTTGTAACCAACTACTTAGTAAGGGTGAAAGATTAGCCATGAACAATGTAACTGGTACGGCTTTTATCGTTGCGGAGTTTAGAGCAGAAGAGAATGAAGAGGAAATTCCTCTCTATACTGATCATGTAGTAAAAATCTGGCTGAATGAGGAAACAAAAAAAATAGCTCACCAAATAGCTCACAACTCTCCCGCAGCTAAAGAAATGGTTAAGTTGCGGACTAAATATTTTGATGATGTTTTGTCAAACCAAATTTTAGGAGGTTGCAAGCAAGTAGTTATTTTAGGTTCGGGCTTGGATACTCGCGCTGCTAGAATTAATGGAGAAGGAGTGATTTATTTTGAAATAGACGATCGTGCGACTCTTCAATTAAAAGAAGAAACTCTCAAAGCTAACAAAGTTACTGCCCATGTTCGCTACATCCCCGGCGATTACGTAAAAGACGGTTTAATCTCCTTGCTGAAACCGAGTGAATTTGATTTCGCTCGACCGACATATTTTTTGTGGGAAGGCAACACTACTTTGGTTGACAAAAAAGATGTAATATTTGTATTAGAACAAATTCGCGACAATGTTGATAATTTTCGATTGTCCTTTGATTATATGTCGGAAAAGGTAATTTTGAGAACCACGGGCTACCAAGATATCAATGATTACATAGATAAATACGAAAGTATGTATGCACCCTGGATTACTGGGTTTGAAAAGATTGCAACTTTGGCTGACAAACTCAATCTCAAAGTTATTGAAAACTTTTCGACTGCCGATTTACACGCACAATATCGCCCTGGCTGTTCGATCGAATCTAATCTTTTTAAGTTCTATTTTGTCTGTACGTTAGAGAATATGCCCTAAAATCTCCCAATCCCGAATTGATTCGTGTGCGTGAAAGCTTGTGACGAGGACGATCGCACTACTATAAAATCTTAGAAAACAGAACCAAAATGTCATTATTAGAAGCACAGCAACTTACAATGCGATTCGGTGGTTTGACTGCCGTCAACCAGGTTAGTTTAACCTTGGAAAAAGGCTCGATCGCCAGTTTGATCGGCCCCAACGGTGCGGGCAAAACTACTTTTTTTAATATGCTTACGGGTATTTACAAACCGAGTGGCGGTCAGTTGCTTTTGGAACAGAAAAATATCACGGGTTTGCCTCCCGATCGCCTGACAACTTTCGGCATTGCTAGAACTTTTCAAAATATCCGCTTGTTTAACAACATGACTGTCCTGGATAATGTTTTAGTAGGTAGACACTGCCGATTGAAAACAGGTTTGTTGGGTGCAATCCTCCGCCCTCCCGCTGCGAATTTGGAGGAGCGGGAAGCTAAAATAAAAGCGCTCACTATGCTTGATTTTGTCGGTTTAGGTGCTGCTAAAGCCCCGGAGTTGGCAAAAAACCTTTCCTACGGAGACCAGCGCAGATTGGAAATTGCCAGGGCTTTGGCTTCCGATCCGAAAGTGCTGCTTTTGGACGAACCTACGGCGGGGATGAATCCGAACGAAACGGCTGATTTAACTCGCTTTATTTACCGAATTCGCGATGAGTTGAATTTGAGTATTTTGCTGATTGAACATGATATGAAAGTGGTGATGGGAATTAGCGATCGCGTGAGTGTTATGGAGTACGGTACTAAAATTGCTGAGGGAACTCCGGCCGAAGTTCGCGCAGATCCTCGCGTGATTGAGGCCTATTTGGGAAAAGAAGAAGATGGACATGGATAATACAGAATAACTAGATAGGCGACTTCTTTAATAAGAAGTCGCCTATCTAACAGCGATAGTTGACGATCCTTAGATGTTTTGCATCATTCCTAAACTTTTGATTTAACTTCAGAGAATTGATTCTTAAATTTTCTCCCCTTCGCCAGGAAACAGAAAAATAGGGCAGTGCCTAATATAGTAGTAGGTTCTGGAACTGGTTCGGCTTCGGAAAGTGGTTGCGATTGTGCCACTGCCATATTGTTCTTAACTTCTACTAATCTTAAATTAGTGGTGCTGTCAAAAGTCCGCGAATACACTCCCGAAGTATACAAGCTCAGGCTTTTTGTATTACCTTCAGCCAAAAAAGCAAAATTAATTTGTGTTGGATTAAAGTTTCCAGCGAGGTTGTATGACACACTCAATTCCGGGGCTTTAAAAGAGTGCAAACCGATCCCAAGTTCAAAGGATTCTAAAAGAATGTTAGAAACAGTATCAATTAATGAAAAAGATATACTGCCTAGGGCGCTAGCCCGTTCTGATTGGGGATTACTAACAGATGTAAAAAGATGTAAAATAGTCTGAACCGTGAAGGAAAAAGTTTCTCTCGCATTAATAGAGAAGTCGCCGATCACTGCTGCTTGACTTTGGGCTACACCGAAATAGTTAGTCCCGCTGCCTATGACTTCACTTTGCGAGAGATTTGTTGCCAGCAATTCGTGACAGTTAGATATAAAAAATGCCTCAGCTTTTGCTTGGCTAATGGCTGCACCGCTGTTAGCTATTGTCTGAGTTTTAGTGTTAGTAGATGTACCTGTATCAGTCGGGGTGTGACTGAAGTTATCAATCGTTACTGCTGCTGCAGAACCGGCTAGTGTGGCAGCACGGCTGGGCGCTATACCTACACTCAAGCTGGTTACTAAAGGAGTTGCTAATAAAAATGCGATCGTTCCGCTACAGTGATGGAATTTCATGGTAAATCTCCTTAAATTTGAAACATTTTAAGTGCTGTTATTAGTAAGTTGTAGCGGTTGGTTTCGCTTACGTATCAATACTACCTATTTACTTAAAGATTTTTGTAAAGCTACTGTCAAGAAATCGTATTTTTAAGTAAAAATTATGTAAAGTCGATCGCCACAGCTACTAAAAATAGATTCTATGGGAGCTAGGGCGGGTCTTGATCTAAGTAAAATTACTGTTTACTCTAAAAAAGCTTGATTTTAAATAAATGCAATAAAATTTTATAATTAGTCGGGATAATATAATAAAGCACTAAGCAGAAAGAGTAATCATGTTGGAAATTAAAGACATACACACCTACTACGGAAATATCCACGCTCTCAAAGGGGTATCGCTAACAGTCTCGCAGGGAGAAGTTGTGACATTAATCGGCAGCAACGGGGCGGGGAAAACGACCACTCTCCGCACGATTCAAGGACTGCTGCGCCCGCGAATCGGCACTGTATTATTTGAGGGAAAGCCTTTGGAATCGCTGTCTACAGAGGCGATCGTCCGTTTGGGGATTTCTCAAAGTCCCGAAGGGCGGTTGATTTTTCCACGCATGACGGTGCAAGAAAACCTGGAAATGGGTGCTTATCTCCGCAACGATACTCTAGGTATCAAGTCCGATATGGAAAAAGCATTAAATTTATTTCCCCGTTTGCGAGAAAGAATTAGTCAAAAAGGGGGAACTCTCAGCGGCGGGGAACAGCAAATGTTGGCGATCGCCCGGGCTTTGATGTCGCGCCCCCGCTTGTTATTATTGGACGAGCCGAGTATGGGATTGGCACCGATGTTAGTCAGTCAAATTTTTGCGATCGTCCGCGATATTAATGCTGAAGGAACAACTATTTTGCTGGTGGAACAAAACGCCCGTATGGCTTTAAGTGTGGCCCACCGCGGCTATGTCATCCAAACTGGTGAGGTTGTAGTCGCCGGTACTGCTAGCGATTTGCAGTCAAATGAAACTGTTCGCAAAGCATATTTAGGTGAAAATTAAATAACTATTCTGGTAATCGGTAATGGGTAATCGGTAACAGCAATTACCAATTACCAATTAGCAATTACCCTATTTGCGATCGCAACTTCCCCGTTTCCAATTCCGTCTCAAAAGCCGCCCGCACCTTTTCCCACTCCGCTTGGGCTTCCAACAGGCGATCGCGCGCCGTACTCACATCAAAAACCTGTTCCCCTCCCGACTCAACCGCCAAGCGACCCATATATTCCAACTCCTTGCAAACAGCAGAAAAAGACACCGCTCCTAAATTGGCGCTGCTCGACTTCAGCGTGTGAGAAGCCAGCTTCAAACTATCAGCATCGCCGAGAAAAATAGCCTCCTTAATAGTTTCTAAATGTTGCGGTGCGTCTACCAAATATATCTTGATCAGCTCCCCCAAAAAATCCGGATCTTCATCATCGTCTAGCTCGCGGAGATTTTGCAAAATATGAAAATCAATCGGCGAATCGGCTCCCGGTTGAACGCTCGAAGATGCCGCAGCATCACTGTCAATGTCATCAGAAATATCTTGATTGTTTTCCTCTGTTACCGCATCCAATTCATCCCGAATCAGAGGTGAGCACTTGCTCAAGGCGATCGCCAACTCTTCCCGGCGTACCGGCTTAGTAATATAATCGTCCATACCTGCTTCCAGACACTTTTCGCGATCGCCCTGCATCGCATTAGCAGTCATCGCAATAATTCTCGGCTTCTTGTTAGCAGGCCATTCCTGACAAATGCGGCGCGTCGCTTCCAACCCATCCATATTCGGCATCTGCACATCCATCAGCACAACATCGTAAGATTGCCGCTTCAGCGCCTCCAAAACCTCCAACCCATTAGCCGCAATATCAGCCCGATATCCTATCCTGTCGAGTAAATGCGTAGCCACTTTTTGATTCACCACATTGTCCTCCGCCAGCAAGATCCGAATCTGACTAGAATTAGCTCCATCCTGTCCGGCAGAATTCGTCGCAACCTGCCTCAAAACAGCAGGCGTCCGCTGCGCGCGGTGTTGTTCTTGAGAATTTTCAAAATACTTCAATCCCGAAGTCAAAGTCACCACATTTGAAACTTCTCCCCTGCCGCTTCTGCCAGTAACATATCCAAAAACTTGCAGCAACACATTATAAAACTGGGACTGTTTTAAAGGCTTAGTTAAAAAAGCCGAAAAATGTACTTCTGTAGTTTCAAGTTTTTTCCAAACTTCCGCCTTACTTAAATAAGTAAACAGTACCAAAGGTAGTGCTATTTTGCGAGGGTTTTTAACGATGACATTCGGATTTAAGCCGTCGTCGCCAGACAAATTGCTCAGCTCAAATTTCCGAATCTCCACAGCCAACGCCACACCGTCCATATCTGGTAGATTCATCGCCAAAATAGCTAAATCGAGCGGCGAGTTTCCTTTGATGATTTCCAAAGCCTCAGCACCCGAAGTTACAGCCACGGGTATCATTCCCCAAGACTCTGCCTGCCGGATCAAAACTTGCCGGTTAATGGCATGATGCTCAACAATTAACAAGCGCTTACCAGCGGCAAATTCCGGTCTTTTTTCCTCAGCCCGGATGTCATTCGCTTCAGCAGTCACCGTGAAATAAAAAATCGAACCCGAACCCGATATCAAGGGCGGAGTAAATTCTTCTGGCGACCTTCCAGCGATACTTTGTCCGGCAGAAACTCCCGGTTGAGACTTAGAACTTCGGGGATCAACCTGGCTGACAACCCACATTGTACCGCCCATCATATCGCTCAAACGCTGGCTGATAGCCAGTCCCAAACCCGTCCCGCCGTAATGTCGTGTTGTCGAAGCATCCACCTGCGAAAAAGCTTTAAACAGGCGATCCATCCGGTCTGGCGGAATACCAATTCCCGTATCTTGGACAGCAAATTGAATCTCGTATTGTTTGCTACGTGCCAACTCTCCCTGGTTAATTGCTAGCGGTTGTGGCTCTAGAATATTAATTTTTTCCGGCGAACTCTTAGCAGCTACCGGTTCAATTTGCCTAGCCGTACAGCACACCACAATTTCTCCAGATTCTGTAAACTTAACTGCATTGCCCAGCAAATTTACCAAAATTTGGCGCAGTCTCGTGACATCTCCTAAAATGTTTTTTGGCACAGAATCATCAATAAAATAAGCCAACTCTAAACCTTTTTCTGAGGCTCTAGGAGCCAGTAATTCTAGAGATTCTTCTATACAGTTTTGCAGCTCGAAGGGGCTGCGTTCCAAATCCAATTTTCCAGATTCAATCTTGGAAAAGTCGAGAATATCGTTAATAATAGTCAGCAAAGCATCGCCGCTGGTACGAATTGTCTCCACAAAATCCCGCTGTTCAGGAGTTAGTTCCATATCCAGCAGCAAGCCCGTCATCCCGATGACCGCATTCATCGGAGTGCGGATTTCGTGACTCATAGTCGCTAAAAATTCGCTCTTAGCTCTATTAGCAACTTCCGCCGCTTGTCGTGCTTGATCCAAAGCTTCATTTTGCTCTGCTAACTGTCGCTGTCGCTGAACTTCGGTTTCTAAAAGTTGTGCTTGAGCTAAGGTAATGCCAACTTGAGCAGCAACATCTTCTAACAGTTCAATTTCGTCGGGATTCCACTGGCGAGTTGCATCGCACTGGTGCAAAGTAATAATTCCATTCGGTTCTCCTTGATAGGAAGTGCGAACAGCCAACATAGATTTTAATCCGATGCGGCGGCACATCGGCCCCGAAGATTCCAGCAAAGGATCGGCAAACACATCGGGAGATGCCAGGGCTATATCTTCAGCGAGGAGTTTTTCTGTGTAGGGGTTATAAGTGACAGAAAGTTCTAAATCTAAAGCCGATTCGTGACCAGGTTCTAAGTATTCTGCGACGCAAGGAAGGTGGGGATAAGGTTCGGAAAGATAGGTGTGAATTGTACAGCGATTGACACCAAATACGCGGCCGATTTGGGTGGCGGTAGTTTGAAAAATTTCTTGAGTGTCTAAGGTCGATCGCACTTTTTGAGTAATTTGTTTGAGTAGTAAAACGCGCTGGTACTGACGTTGCAAAGTTCGCTCTCGCTCTTCGCGGGCAATTTCTGCGCCGATGTAATTGCCCATCAACTTTAAAATTTCAAAATTCAGCGGTTTAAAAGGAGATTTAGTGGTGCGAGAAGTAAAGCTCAAAGTGCCATAAATTCGCCCTTGCACTATTACCCTCGTCCCCACAAAAGCCTCCAACTTGCGGACGCTGTAAGCGGGGTGGTTGCGCCACTGAGTAGTGCCCGCTGATTCGACAGAAATAGGTTCGCTCGATCGCAAAACCTCTCGCTCAAAGGTTCTGCTCAAAGCAAAACCGTCTCCTTTAGCAAATCCAAAGGGAAAATCTTCCGGTACATAAGCCGAAATCACTTCGTAGCGATCGCCCAAAACCCTGCCCAACAGCCCGATATCCATCCCAAACTGACTACAGCCCATCGCCAGCAACCGGATCGTTCGATCGTCAAAAGAGCCTTCCGAGCTCACCATTACCTCGTAGAGCGATCGAATTGCCCGCTCGCTTTCCCGCAGTTCCTCAACTCCTTCGAGGCGGTTGCAGACATCGTGCAAAGTCCCGAAAATTCCCGCTATTTCGCCTTGCGAATTCCGGCGGACTTGGGCAAATAATTCTACGGAAACAAAGCCGGAATTACTGTGAATTCCCAAGGAGTTTTTCTCCGAAACCGACTTGGACTTAAATCGCAGTTCTCGCCGTTCAAATTCCGACTTCCCGGACAGCAAAGACTCCAATAAATTTGCACATTGCTCGCGCTCATCTGGATGCACCCACTCTAAAAAATTAGTTTGCAAACTTTCGGAAACCGCATAATTAGTAATTTCCGTCCAAGCGCGGTTGAGGAATTTCCAAACCCCCGCCGCATCTATGTGGAAAATTACTGTTGCTTTCAAAGAGTCAAATAGATGGAATTGTTCTCGATCGTGCTCGCGGTTTTTGACCTCAAACTGCTTGTTTAGAGTAATATCTGTATGAGTTCCTACTACCCGCAGCGGTTTGCCAGTAGCGCTGCGTAAAACTTGACCTCGGTTCAGCACCCAGACAGTGCTGCCGTCTTTACAGTACATCCGATATTCGGCTGCAAAATCCGGTGTCTTTTGGGCGAAGTGTTCTTCTAAAGCTGCCTTTACCGAGTCAATATCATCTCGGTGGATGCGACTCCACCATTCCGATCGGCGATTCGAGATTTCCCCTTCTTGGTAGCCCAGCATTTCTTGCCACCGCGCCGAATAAAAAAACTCATCTGTTTCGAGATTCCAGTCCCAAATCCCCTGATTGTTGACTGCAGGGGGGAGATTTTGCCGCTCTACGAAACTGTGGTGAGAAATTTCAGCCATCTCGTGGCTATTTGCTGCTGTCCGCTGTATTTCTGCTGAGAGTTTTTTGTATTGAGCGTTGCTAGATTCTAGCTGGCGCTGCAAAGCGATCAAGCCAGAATGCAGAGATTTGGAATCCAGCGCTTGTAAAAGGATAGTTTTAGGATTAATAATCCCGATCGGGTGATTTGTTTCGTTAATGACTAATAAAGGCAACTGGCAGTAGTGTTTTTGCAGCAGCGCGACGGCTGCTTCGAGGCTAGAGTGCGATCGCACCAGTGGCGGCGAACTGCTGCAAATTGCTCCCGCTTTAATTTTGTTAGAGTCTCTTCCCAGGGCCTGCAACTGCACGATATCCCGCGAACTTACCACCCCAACCAGTTTGTGAATGTTGGGATTTGTAAATTTGGAATTGTGAGCAGCACCAGTCGAGTGTTGATCGGGGGTTTCAGTGATTAATACATAACTAACATTGTGTCTAAACATCAGTTGCGCCAAATAGCGAACCGAAGAATTAGAAGGAGCGTGAATTATTCTTGAAGCTGCTATTTGAGGGATTTGATAAAGTTTAATTAAACTTGCGGGCAGCTCTACTTTCTGATGCAGAATTGGCAGCGGCGGAGGGAACGCGAAAGCCGCAGGTGGCGAAGCGCTGCTTATTGCTTTTGGTGTCGATTCCCCAATTCCCTGCAACATTTGCACCAAGCTTTGAGAGCTAATTAAACCGACAAGTTCTTCAGCCTCGCTGACGACGGGCAAATGGCTGATCTGATGTTTATCCAGCAGATTTGCTAAGGCAAAAAAGTCGGGAATTTCCGATTCTCGGGCTACAGTTACGGTTCTGATCATGATTTGCTCGATCGCAAATCCCCTCAAAGCAGCGCCGATCGAATTTAGCTGTACGATATCTCGCGCTGTAAAAATCCCCAGCACTGTCTGGCTGCTAGGATAGGGAGCTTTTGAGCCGTTGAGAGGCCGCCCGTTGCCTCCTGCGTGTAGCGCACGCGGTACACCGTTGTAGAAACCCGACTGTTCCCGCGATTGTGGGGAAGTCCCGTTCGTGGGATTTCCGAGTTGATAATTCCCGCGCGGTTCTACCACGAGGACGTAACTGGCTCCTGTGCTACTCATCAGCTCGATCGCCTTTTCTACGGGCGTCTCAGGGGTGACGGTGAGGGGATTGCGGTTGATGACCTGACTGAGGGAGGGAATAAACATCAGGGGGCATAAAAGTGATATTTGTTGGAAAAAGCCGATCGCGAGCAGCAGGTTGATTGAGAGGCTTTACCCGCGAGATTTCCAAGCGCGCTCAAAGTTTCTGTACGATTCAACTCACCCATACTTCCAGCATCTTGGCATTTAAAATTAATTCCGTGCCATATCCTGATAATTGACGGCTTCTGACTTCCAGAACCAATGCTATCTGCCAGAGGGCGGACATGAAGGCGGGCGGGTAATTCCTCGCCTAGCCTAACTGCTGCGGGTTTACGAGCAAGAATTTCTGCGATTGTCTAGACTGCACCCTACTTTCTGCCCCTCAACGGAACTCTCGCTCACATTCTGTTTGAGGCCAGATACCTGCACCCTACCAATTTACCAGCGACAGGAGGGGAATCACAACATGACATTTAGGTATTGCAACTGTGCAATTGGGGGTTCGAGGGTTCGAGGGTTCCAGGGTTCCAAGGCCAAGCAGGCAGAAAATAAATAATTTTGAGCATAACTAATTCTATCTTATCCCAATTATGGCCCAGAGGATTTGAGCTTCAATTCTGGCGATCGAACTTGATGAGAATAGCGCTGTTCCCCGCCAGTGCAAAACTCGCATTGCCGCCCTTGAGCCTTAAGCTACCAACAACCTCATCCATTGTTTTAGAACTGAACTCCCGCACCGTGCCATTACCAGTTTTTATCAGCTCCGAAATATCAGCATTAACAGTGTAAGATGTTGCTCGGTCATTGACAACCAGCAAGTAAACATTCTTGCTAGAATCAAGAGTGGCAACTGCCCTTAAATCCGAACTGTTAGTGATAGGAAAAAAGGTAGCTTTCCCGCCCTGCAAAGCCCTAATTCCCATCCGTAAAGCATAGTAGCCCGCCCGCCGTTTTCCCCCGTCCCCTAGCAAACCTTCCGCCCCTGCGGGCTTCCCCCAGTCGTACAAACAAAATATGTGACTGCCGTCAATATAATTATCCCCCGGTTGAGAACCTCGAATCAAATTCTTAATCAAATTTAAAGCTAAAGATAAATCACCGTAGCTCATGTTGTAAGTTCCCCATTCTCCTACCCAAAGCTGCGAGTTAGCGCGGACAGTACCGTTCATCCAGCCGCGCACTTTGCGGGTGTAGTTAGAAATATCTGCATCGTAGTTGTGGACATTGACTGTATCGAAATAATTCGGTATTTCCTGCAAAGCACTAGCCGGCCAATTGCTGCCGCCTATGGTTTTCGGGCCATGGATGCGGTAAGTGCGCGAAGGCAAATAAGTTTTATAAACAAAGTCGATCGCATCTTTTGCCACCTTAACCAATTCAAAATAGTCAGCCCTAGTCCCGCCCCAACCCTGATCGCGATTGTCCGGTTCGTTGTGAATTTCCCAATCATCAACGCGGTAATCATTGCGAACATTCAGCCAATAAACCGTAGCAAAAACGTGTTCCCACCACTCGTTCCAATCTTCTCCTGTGCGCGGCGGATTCAGTTGCAGTGCCCAACTGGGATTCCAGTTATTATCAACATTCCGAATACTCACAACCGGGCGAATATTTGCTTGTTTGAGACTATTAAAAATAGTCCTGGCATTGCCTGGCCAAACCGTACCTGGTCGTCCCGACCACCAATAATCGCTACCCTGGGGCGGATTAGTCATCATCTGATCCCAATGCGCCCAATTAATTATATTGGGATTTGTCTTAATTTCGTCAATAGATGGCCAACCGTATTTACCGTCGTCGTCTTCGGGTTCCCACCGGGACATCCCGCCGTAAATGCGGTAGGTATTAATTCCCAAATCTTGCAAATCTTTGATGTCGAAATTGATATTGCCTTCGACTGCACCGATGTAGCGAGTGCTGACACCCGCAGCAGTGCCGGAAATTTTAATTGTTTCGATGTTTTGAGCAAAAGTTGTTATTCCGATGAACAACCCTAGGCTGATGGCAATTAAAACACCTAGAAAAAAAATCAGAATTCTAGTTTTTGATAACACGTGATTATTAACTACTAATTTAGGTTATTTTCTGTTCGAGGTAAATATACCCATCGCTAATCTAACTTAACGGGCGATCGAGTTTGTTAGCTATTGTAATAAAAAAGCATTAACTATACCAATTTCCCGAATTAACACATAAAGTAAAATAGCACAGGTAGCAGTCAAAAGTGAAGGTTCACCTCGAACAACCACAGTAAAATATTTGGGTATAACAATTAACCATATAAATTGCGTTAAATATCTGGCGGGGTGACAACGCCGCCGGAAACCCAGCCAGGCCTCATATTTGATCGACTTGTGTTAAAAAAGATAGGTCAGAGCATTCCAAGGGACGATCGCCTTTTGTTCGCGGGTAACAAGAAAACATGGACGCCCAAGCTGCAGATAAAGCGAGTTTGGGCTTGATCTGGGCTGAAAATTTGTTTAAGTCCCGTTAGGAAAAAACGCTTTTATTAATTAATTAGACGATCGCCATTTAATAAAAACATTAAACCCTCAGCAATTGCCGAGGGTTTATTTCCCAAATCCTACAATTTTCCCCACAAAAAATATATCGGTCTAAAGGTAGATGATATTGGTGACCAACCTAGGTTACGCTCGGAGAAATTCTATACTTGTTTATAGCCACAAAACAGGCGCATCAAAAATGCAATAATTAGACCCAAAGCCCCACTCGTGAAGCAACCTAAAACATCGATGGATTTCTCTAGAGTAAGTCTTAAAGGAGCATAAAAATGTTAGATATTGATGAAATGAGTTCAAAAGAAATACAAGAACTTTTGCAGCAAGTAGGACACGGACACCTCGGCTGTGTATTTGAAGGGCTTCCCTACGTTGTGCCAATGCACTATTATCTCCAAGATTCGGACATATACATTTTCACAACAGTCGGGATGAAAACGAAGTATATGGACGGCAATCCAGAAGTCTGCTTGCAAGTGGAAGAAGTCCGCGATATGGAACACTGGCGCAGCGTTGTCGTGAACGGGCGAGCAGAACGCCTTACGCAGCAGGAAGACATCGATCGCGCGATGGAATTGGTCAAAGAACACAACCCGAAACTTTCGCCCGCCATCAATCGCACCTGGATTGACTCGCTGGGGCGTGCGGAGACCATCGCAATCTACCGCATTCAGCCCTGGGAAATGAGCGGGCGCACGACGGAGGGAATCAGCAGTCGGTGAACGTCGAGACTCACTTGTTACCGGGTTTTTTACGAAAATACTTAATTAAGATTTTCAATCTCGGTAAAAAACCCGGTTTACGATCGTCAGGGCGCCTCCAAGACTAGAAATTACTAAAAAGTGCTGCCGGATAAAATAGTGCCAAATATCAGCTCAAACAGCTTTGCTTGCCAAAAAATCTCTCATGTACCGATTCACTAACTGCGGCTGTTCCTGCTGCACCCAGTGGCTGCAATTAGGAATGTAATGAATCTGAAAATCCCGCACATAATCTGCGGTTCCATAGGTTAACTCTTTGCCGAAGGCCGCATCTTTTTCTCCCCAAATCATCAGCGTCGGAACTTGCAGCACGCTCCAATTCTGGCGATCGAGAAATCCGCTAGCCAGATTGCGGTAATAATTGATAGTAGCAGTCAGAGCGCCCCGTTTGGCAGCCGCATCTTTGTAAGCTTCGATATCTGAGGGACTAAAGGTGCTTTTGTCCACTGCCATACCTTCCAAAGCAGCCGAAATGGCTTGATAGTCGTCCCACTGAATTAACAACTCCGGCAAAACTGGCAACTGAAATAAAAAGATGTACCAACTTTTCAACAATTGTTGGGGAGTGCGTAACCCTTCAGCAAACTTGGCAGGATGCGGTAGATTCATCACAATTAATTTATCCACCATTTGGGGATAAGCATAAGCAAAATTCCAGGCGATCGCGCCTCCCCAGTCGTGACCAACTAAGGATCGCGAATTAAATAACTTACAATTTTAATTGTTATTGTGGGATGGGCGTCTCGCCCGTCCAAAAAGGACGGGCGGGACGCCCATCCCACAATCTTGTGGAAGTTATTTAATTCTCATTCCTAAGACGCAACTTTCGTATCCCAAACCCTGAATAATGCCCTTGACATCTTGCACAAACTCTGCCATCACGTAAGCAGATTGATCGTGAGGTTTGTCGCTGTCGTTGTAACCCCTGAGATCGACAGCGACAACTTTATAATCTGATGCAAATTCCGGGATTTGATGCCGCCAAGAATACCAAAATTCAGGAAATCCGTGCAGCATCAGCATCAGCGGCCCAGAACCTTGAGTGACATAGTGCAGTTTGATGCCGTTCGTAGCGATAAATTCGTGTTTCCAAGCAGCTTCTAGCACAGACATATTTGATGCTTCCTCTAGCTATCGAGATATCCTAGCAGTTCCTCTCTTTAAGAGAAACCAACTTTAGGCATATCTAGCAATTCTCCGAGCACTTGTAAACTCTTTTTTTTCTCTTCATTTGTGGAACAGGCGTCCCACCGGTGCTTCATTCGCGCAAAAAAAGCCGTAGCTTGCGGGGCCCGACGCCATTGCCCGTTTCCCGAAAATATTGCTATCTCTGTCAAAATAATAGTATAATGTTGCTCGCATCCCGACAACTGTTAAGCCAAAAATTACTCATTTTAGAGCGCGCGAAAATCTCGAAGCGCAAGAAATTGAGTTTTGTTGATAGCGCCAGTTCAATAATTAAGATCGGGCGAGTGTACTAGGAACTAAAGGAGTTAATACTATGTCGGGCGATCGCCTGCAAAACATTGTTAACCGCTTGACAGATCGTCTAAAGCGCGATGTATTAGTTGAAAAATCCCTCTACGACATTCGAGAAGTTTTGCAGAGCGATCGCGCGGTGCTTTATCATTTTTACAAACAGTGGCAAGGTCGAGTGACTTACGAGATGTTAAGTGCGATCGAACTCTCAATCTTGGGTTCAACGGGGCCAGATGATTGTTTTAACCACGAATACGCTGCTTTGTACGAAGCGGGCAGAGTTAGAGCAATTGCAGATATTGAAGTAGAACCAATTAACCCATGTCACCGAGATTTTCTGCTTAGCCTGAAAGTTCGCGCCAATTTAGTCGTGCCAATTTTAACAAACAAAGGACTGTGGGGGCTGTTAATTGCTCATCAGTGCAGCGGGCCCCGCACTTGGTTGCGATCGGACATTGAATTCATGCAGCAACAAGCACAAAATATGGCAATGTCTCCCACAATTCAAGATAGTTAATATTTAATCCCAGATTCTGCTTGGTGACAGTTGGGGTATCGAGCATAAAATATATATGCGAAAACCGAGACAGAAATATTTACACATATATAATGTTGCAAAGCTTAGGGGAAGAGAATTTCAGATTCTATTTTGTGTAATTAATTCTGTCTAACTACTTATCCATCTAACTGTTCCAAACCTTGGTCTCTAGGAATAGTTGGTGGCAAGGAGTTTTCGGATGCTGGGGGAGCGAAACCCAAGAATGATATCTTGAGGAGACACCCCACGTTGAATCAGTTCTCGATCGATATAGATTTCGGTACTGTTGTGTTGAATCCAGATTTGATTTTCGATGATATCGAGCTGCATGGCACAGCCATAGATGCGATATTCGTCGCGCCATTCGTTGTGCATAACGAGGTATCGATCGCGGGCAAAATCGAATATTAGCTGAGCATTTGCGTCATTTGTAGAAAAGTCTTCGAGAAAGTCACAAACAATTTTGCGGTATTCGTTTAGTCTATCCATTGGTCGATCGCCTCACGAGTTGGATTGTAAATAATTAGTCGAATTTCATAACGTTCGATGACAGTTTTTGCGGGTTCAAACCTGAGAAACATTTGGTAGGTATCGGTGGGCACTGCCAGATAGAGTATACGTTCTGGTTCGCTAGAGACTTCGATGGCAATGCGATAGTTGAGGAATTGACCGAGGGCGGTGTGGAATTCAGAAATCGTGGAGCCACCTGCGAAACTTTTGACTTCTACAGCTATTTTACGTCCTTCTTTTTCAGCGGCGATCGCCTCTTCGGCTGTAAGATCGATGTAGATATCAGCAACACCATAGCGTAACTGGTAGGGATCGTGGGTAATCTTCCAGCCATCTTTTTGTAGGGCGATTTTCACCGTGTTGTGGAAGAGATCCTTTGCCATTTTCAGTTTGGGTTCTAATTGGACGTATTCCCCTTAGATAGCATTACGATCGCGTGAGATTTGCTGTCTTCGGATCATATCGAAATTGATCGATGGTTCCTTCTTTGATTTTTTCAATCGCCTCTTCAATCGCCTCTAGCGGAACAAGGAACCACTCCCTCGGTTTCACGGGTATGCCAAAGCGATCCGGCAATTCCAACTCCAATCGAACACTGCTGAAAACCTTTTGAAGTAGTGTCTCAAGTCTCTTGGGGTTGATTTTTGACAGTTTGAATGTTACGACGATTTCCACTTCTGCGAACAAATAAGTCGAGTCTTTCTTAGCGGTGGCAATTCGGCTTTTTACATCACCTCTGGTAACACCAATCTTGTGAATGACAGACCGATGCTCAGCAATGAAGGGATGATCGGATTGGCTTCTCAGCACGTAAATGTACCCAGTTGTTAAGTCGTCTTTTGCTTCAATGCCAGAAAACAGGGGACCGAAATCGGGGTCGGTGATGCGGCGGCTGGCCTTGTCTTTATTTAAAGCACGCTGGAGCGATCGCAACAGCAAATCGCTCTCGGTGGCATTGTCATAAACCACCCTCAGCCGGCAGTCCGATCGCCCATAGTCGCTGACAAATGGCTCACCCATATCGACCACCATCACCTTCTGCCCATCAAGGATGAACAAATCCCCTTCCTTTACGGCCGCATAGTCCTGGTATTTGATGGTTTGCCGTTCCCCCGACTGCAATTGCCGTTGCACTTTGTCAAAGATGGGTTTGAATTCATCAAAGTCCTGGCAGGGAGTCCGTTGGGCGATTTCCTCGGCTGCTTTGATTTCGCTGCGCGATCGCACATGAGTAAGCTGGATTACGTCGTTCTCTGAGGCTGCATCGACTCCCAGGGAGGCCAGCAGTGCTTCATCTGTCAGATTGCTTTCTGTGATCAGGCTGGCATCAGTCTCAGCATCTAACAGTCTGCGTGAGTCTAGCGGTTCCAAGACGGCGCGACATTCCTCCGATTCTCGCAGGCGATCGAGCCGTACCGCATAAAGCCGCTCGAAGATATCGCGATCTTCCCCATGCTGGGGCAGTCTGCCATATTCTTCCACAAACCGCTCGATCTCCTCAAAGCCTGCGATGATCCGCTCTTCTCTGGCAGAACGCTGGCCGGAGGGTTCGGGGGTCATGTCCATGCCCAATTCACCCAGCAATTCCAAATCATCATCGGTGGTGTACTTAGGCATTAGTTTCCTCCTTTACTTTGCGTTGCAGGAAGGCAACTCCTTCTGCCATCCGTTTTTCCCAGGGATCGACTGCTGTGAGAGAGGGCAACCTGCCTTTTTCTTGCTTGAACCGCAGCGCCCGTTTGGCTAATTCCCGCGCTTCTTCCACGCTAAGGGTTACTCGCTTAGCCGCAATGACTTCCGCCACCTGCTTCAGCCGTTCTTCGCTCATGGACTTAGCCAGAATGGCATAGGCTTCGCCAAAGGGATTGATGCGATCGATCAGATCCATATCGAGGTCTGTTACCGATAGGGCGAACTTCCTCACCCCATCGAGGAGTGAGGTGTTTTTCGCTGCTTCCCCACCACCAGGATTTGTGGCGTACTGCCCACCACTTTCGTTCATGGTTTTTTTAGCTTGTTGGACGAGGGTTAGGGCGGCGATCGCGTGTTGGCGGACGGCTTCTCGATCTTCCGCTTCTAGATTTGGGAACTTCTCTTTGACGATTTTGCCCATGCGAACTTGGGTGAGTTCTTCCGGCACCAGTTCTTCATCAAACAGGCCGCGCTCGATCGTTGGCTTATCTTGGACAAAAGCCGTCACCAGTTCGGTCAAGTCTTCGCGGCAGATGCGTTCGGCTTCCGGGCTCTTGGGTTCGGCTAATCCCTTAATTTCCATTTGAATCAGGCCTCTCTCTGGATTGATGCCCACGTTGCACTTGCCAGGATTGTACCCATCTTCCCCGTAGTCGAAACCGGGTGTTGGTTGATTGTCGGGGCGCTTGGGTTTGAACTCGAAGCGCGGCGCGAGCACTTGCTCCATCAGTAGGCTGGCTGCAATGGCTTTGAGCGTGTCGTTCACCGCCTCGGTGACGGCAGATTCGGCGGCATCGGGCTCGGCAATCAGGTTGGTGAACCGAGCGCGGGTTTTCCCTGGTGCATCGCGGGTGGCACGACCGATAATCTGAATAATCTCTGTCAAACTGGAGCGGTAGCCGATCGTCAGGGCGTGCTCGCACCAGATCCAATCAAAACCCTCTTTCGCCATACCGAGGGCGATGATGATGTCCACACGATCGCGATTGTTCTTCTGGGTGGGGTCTTTTAGGGCGGTGGCGACTTTATCCCGTTTGGTGGGGTCGTCGTCTACGAGATCGGCAATCTTGAGGATTGTGCCGTCGGCGGTTTTGACGAGTTGAAATCCCGTCTTGGGATCGGTGCCTTGCCATTCGCCCAGTTCCTCGATGATGTGATCCACCTCGCGGATCTTGTCCTTGGTGCTTTCGCGGGAGTTGACGTTGGGAATGTGCAGGATGGTTTTCTCTTTGGGGTTTAGCACCTGCACGATCTCGTCGGTGTAGCTACCCGCGTAGAAGTAGTAGCCGATGTCGAGTTGCTTGAGGTATTGGTAGCCGTTGAGCTGTTCGTAGTAGGTGTAGGTGACGGTATCGAATCGGGATTCGTCTTCGGGGTGCAACACAGCTTCGGCATCGCCGCGAAAGTAGGAGCCGGTCATGGCTATGATGTGAGTTTTGTCGCGGGCCATGAGTTGGCGGACACGATCGCCCAGCTTGTTGTCTGGGTTGGACGAAACATGGTGAAATTCGTCTATGGCGATGAGGCGATCGTCTAAGACTTCGATACCGAATTTGTCCACGGCAAAGCGGAATGTGGCGTGAGTGCAGACCAGAATCTTGGCATTGCTGGCTAGAAACTTCTGTACCGCGCCCACTTTGCCGCCGTCGTTTCCCGGTGCGTCGCAGAGATTCCACTTCGGTTCAACTTGCCAATCGGCCCAAAAGCCAAACTGGCTGAGCGGCTCATCGTGGAAGCTGGAGCCGATCGCCTTTTCTGGCACGACGATGATAGCTTGTTTGAGGTTCTGGTTCTCTAGTTTGTCCAGGGCGATGAACATCAATGCCCGACTTTTGCCGGAGGCGGGAGGCGATTTGATCAGGAGGTATTGTTCGCCGCGCTTTTGGTAGGCGCGTTCTTGCATGGGGCGCATACCGAGGGCGTTGGGGCGGGTGGAGGTGCCATCCTGGGCGTAGGTGACGGAAACTGAGGGAATCGCGATCGGTTTGCTCATGGGTGGTAAACTTTGGTTTTGCGATTGACAGGCTGTTCGGTAGCACTTATCGGACATTCATTTTGGTAAGTCAAAGTCTACTGATTAAATCGCCACGCCGAAAGGTTGCAGATAGCTGCTGTAAGGAAATCTCTTGTTCGCCATAAAGATCTTGCAGCGCACGTTGAATATCCTGTACTGAGGCATCGAAATAGGCTTCGCTATTTTGTTCAATCAGATGCTGTGCCGATTGAAAATTCTGATGGCTAATGTCTTTCATCTGAATATTCAAATCAGCAAGAAGCTTGCGTCCCATCTGCATGGCAATAAAGCATGAAGCATAGCGAACAACATCTGGATCGGCAGGATTTGGTCTTTTGCGACGATTTTCTGCAATTCTGTAAAGCTGAACGGCAATTACAACTTGCGATCCGCTCAATTGGTCGGTGAAGATTGCGTCATAAAGTTTTCCGAAATGCTCGCGCGAGAAGAATTTTGCTTGATGAGGCTTTTCTCGCCAAACAGATAGTATGGCTTCAGCAGCTACTCCTGAAGTAATATCTATCGGACGGGTACTAGAATCAGAACGCTTCCGGCGGTAATTGAATCCTAATTGCTGAATATCTATTTCCAGTCTTTGCTGGAGTTCGTCATTAGCGCGTAAATCTTTAAGATCTACTGGATTTTGACTATTAGTAGCATAAGTGATTCTTTGAACTAAACTTTCGTTTTCATGAGGTAATTGATAAAGTCGAAGCAGAACATAAGCTTGGGCATTTTCATGAAGCAAATTGTTGTCACGCAAAGTTTTGAATATGGTCAGACAGGTTTGGCCTCCATTGATAATTTGTAAATTTTCGACACGCACCTGATAATTACCATCTTGCAAAGCGTTGTACGAAAAGTTTTCACAAGTTAGGGTTATCCCATTATTGTAAAAGTAGAAATTGTTCTTCTCATCGCTGGTTAAAGTGTTTCTAATAGCCTCATTGACGCGATTACCTTGCAAGCCTAAGTAACGACGAATATTCCGCTCTAATAATCGTTCACCATGTCGTTCAATTAGTGCTGCGATTTCGGTGACGGAAATTCTGCCAACTAATACTCGGCTAAATTCCATATCTTCAACGATCGCCTTGCCACTTAGTTGCAAAGAATCTTTTACGGGTTTGGAAGCTTGCAGAATTTTGACCAAGCGTTCGTGATTAATATGCTCCCACGTAACTTGACTGCCGAAGCCAGTGCGTTCAATAGCTTCCTGTGCAGACGCATTCCAATTTAGGCCATTGTTACAGGCTAATGCCCGAACCTGTGGGATGTAACCATCCCGAATCAAACTACGAGCTTCTTCGACTTTTGCGAGCAGTCGTTGATTAATATGTTCTAGTCTAGCTGCTGGATTAAATAAGTATTGAATTGCGTTGATTAAACTTTCAATGCCTTCTTGGGGAAAGTTAGAATCTCCTGCTAGCTTGTTTTTGTATTTTGCTTGAAACAAGCTAACTGTAAATTCACCATCATACTCTTCGGAAATGTGCATGGCATCTACGCCAAAGTCACCAGATCCTTCGGTCAGGCACTCGAAAGCGTCGTCATCTTCTAAATCCAAGATGGTTCTAACACATAGGTATACAAATGCGAGGGACTTGATTTTACCTTCATCTTGGATGTGCAATTCTTCGGCGGACTTTTGACGAATATCGTTAACGACTGATGCTAATCGTTGGTCAATGATAGATGCATTAATGTCCATGTACTTATTTACTTAGTATGTTCTCAAGAATTCGCTTCATTCAGTCTAGGCGGGAATATGGTCGGCTTGATTATGAGATAGTTGAGAATTTTTAATTCTTTTGCTGAAGCCAGTTAGTTAAATCGACGATATTCGTAAAACCCTTCAAGTCTAGATTGCACAGCCTCTGCATATTCTTGCAGGGCTACTGGGTGAAATTCATATTTCATTGCTGTGCAAGTTGCCGTATTTGGGCTAAGGCAATATCTCCGGGAATGGTTTGAACTGCGCCGCTATCAATTTCGGCAATGCGTTCTTGAGCTTTCTGCACGCCTTCTAATAAAATATCTCGATCGATTTGTCTTTCCATACTCTCCACAATTTTGTCAATGAGGATAGCTTTGGCTGCATCTGGTAATGCAGTGGCTTCTGAAATTAGTTGGTCTAGGGTTAGCATTGGCTCGTTTGGCTATAAGGGGCTAGTCTGATTTTAACATTCTGTATTTAACGGGTCATTTTGGTAGCTCGTAGGCGCAAGCCGGGGCGCAGCCATCGCACTTCTCCTCATTTACCTCCTTTAGGTTTGGCGGACATTTTTGGCAGTGCTGGCTGACTGGTCATTTTTGTGTACAATTCAAACAGTTTTTCGAGGCGTTCGGTGTCGTTTTTGAAGCGGCGACCGATGTAGATTCGTTCCAGGATTTCGTCATTACGATCGTGCGCTTCCCTAACCAGAGGAAATTCGGTATCCATACGATCGCGATCGTACATATCGGCGATCGTGGCGGGGAAATAGTGCTCTCGCGCTAGCAGGATGTCTTCGGCGCAGCGGGTGAGGTCGGCTTTGTTTTGATCGGTGAGGGTGGGGACGGGGAAGGTGTTCCAGCCGAGGGTGTTGGTATAAGAGAAGTCTGTCCGCATTGTGGTGCAAACAGTCTTAATCCACACCCAATGCAATCTTGAAACTATGATGGAGATATAGAAAATTTCAGCATCATATAATGCAAAATTTTGACTTGTAATAACTGATGGCGCTTTAAGTAAGCCTATTGGAAGATAATCTCTGTTTTCAGAAGTTATTCTTGGAAGAACAATGGTGTATTGCTTTGATTCATTCATCTCTCGCATTTGGTGAGAACGCTTGGCCATGTCATTGGCACTTTTATCGCGACTTGATAGCCGCATTTGACGAACTCCCTCAATGCGTTTCCGTATTAATTCTATGGACATTGCCTCTTCTAAGTGCTGGTCTTCAATCCACAAACAGTAGCGTTGCAGACCTTTTATAAATTCAGCGGAACCGTATATAGTTCGGATAAATTTTCCGTTTTGATTTTTGGACAAGCCCAGTTCTTCCAAATCAGCCGACGAAAGTAGCAAGTTTCCTCCATCGTAAGGCATATTGCCGCGAATCATTTGAGGTAAGCCACAATCAGACTTCGATGCTTTTTCAACAATAATGTTTGTGCTTGCAATTAAATAAGCATTTATGTTGTCTGTCTTCTTCTCGATAGTCTTACTATTTTCACCAATTGAAAAGAGTCGTTTTGGGCTTCCCGCGTGATTTGAGATGCCGACAATCACAACAGTTACGCCAGCATTGTGACTGGCAAGATTCGCCCATTTAAATGATGTATGGGCAAAGACGATCTCGTGCCCTGTTTCAAAAATCAGCGACCAGAGAATCGGCACCTGCTGCCCCTGGCAAATAGAATTGGTAGACACAAAAGCGGCAGCAGAATTGGTCTGTATTCCGTAATCTGCTGCCTTCATAAACCAACCCGCCACATAATCGAGGGATTTCCAACTCTTAGTGCGGTCACCAAAAATGTCTCCTAGTTCGGCTTTCTGCTCATCGGTTTGCCACTTAGACCCAAGATATGGCGGATTCCCACAGATATAGGTTTCCCCTCCCTCATTCTCAAAATCAATCTCCGCCACTTCCCGCGTCTCGCCAAACAAATCCAAATCCTCCCGCTGCACCTTCACCCCCGTCCCCGTCGGCGGACAAAGACTCAACCAATCCAACCGCAACGCATTCCCACAGGTAATCCAGTTATCATCCTTCAGCGGCAAAAACTCCGCCAGTGCCAGCTTCGGCCCTCGATACAACACATCACATTGATACTCCGCAATAATCAACGCCAACCGCGCAATCTCACAGGAAAAGTGACGCAATTCAATTCCCCGAAAATTCGTCAGCGGAATCTCAGACTTGCGATCGGGCTCACCCCGAAGACGATTAATCTCCCACTCAATCTCGCGCATTTTCTTATACGCAATCACCAGAAAATTCCCCGATCCACAAGCCGGATCGAAAACCCGAATTCGCGCCATCCGTTGCCGCAAATTCAGCAACTTACGGGCGTTATCCCCCGCTGCCTCCAATTGCTCCCGCAAATCATCCAAAAACAGCGGATTCAACACCTTGAGGATATTCGGCACACTCGTATAGTGCATCCCCAACGCACCCCGCTCCTCATCATCCGCCACCGCCTGAATCATCGACCCGAAAATATCGGGATTAATCTTTGTCCAGTCCAGATTGCCAACATGAAGCAGGTACGATCGGGCAATCTTGCTAAAACGCGGCACCGCCACCCCACCCGAAAACAGCCCTCCATTCACATAGGGGAATCTATCTGCCCAATTCCGAATCTTCGCCGCCTCCCGATCCTTAAGCGGCGTACACATCGCCCGAAACATCTCCGACAGCACCTCGTGCGTATTCGACGAATCACTCGCACTCATTTGTTCGATGGTGGCAGTGAAGAGGGCATTGCTGTGAAAGATATTCGTATCCTCCGCAAAAAAACAGAAGATTAGTCGCGCCATGAAGTGATTTAACGCTTCCCGGCGATCGGCCTTGTCCCACTCCGGGTTCTCCTTCAGCAGCTCGACATACAGGCGGTTGAGGCGCCCCGTAGCCTTGATATCAAAGGCATTCTCCCGGATCTGCTTGACTGTCGTAATGCCCGCCAATGGCAGGAAAAAACCAAAATGGTTGTGAAAATCGGGGTAGTCGCAGGCGACTATCTCCCCATCAACGAGGTTTTCCGCCTCAAAACTTTTGCCATCGGTGGCCAGGATAAACTTAACCTTATACCGAGCCGTCGCCGCACTATCCCGCAACGCCGTGAGGGTGTTTGTCACCTCGCCTTCCGGGCAAACCTTCACATGAATATTGTTACGCTGGAGTACGCCACCGAGATCCGATTGGTTGGAGCCACCGCTTTTGCTTTTGAGCCGCTTGAGAGTCGTCGGCTTGTTACCAAAGGCTTCGAGGAAGGCAAAGGGGAACTCTTCCGAGTCAAAGGGCGCTTCAGCGAGCCTGGAAACTGCTTCTTCGATTTCGACTGCATTCATACTTCGACCATAGGTAGCTCAGGGGCGGTAGCTCAGAGGTTCCATTATCGCCTCTTAACGCAATTTTGGATTTTACCTTGATTTTCGATTATGGGGGTTGCGATCGCAGCGTTTTGGGGTGGAGGGCGATCGCCTACATCTTTCTTACTCCCCATCAGCATTTCCCTTCATCGAAGGTTAGGTGCTTTAGTGAGAATTAACTAACGGCTACAGCCTCCCCCAAAGGATGCTGCTGCAAAACCGCTTGCAAATACTTCCCAGTATAAGAACGAGGATTTGCCGCCACCTCCTCCGGCGTCCCCGCCACAATAATTTCGCCGCCCTTATCTCCCCCTTCGGGCCCCAAATCGATCGCCCAATCGCAGCACCGAATCACATCCAAATTATGTTCGATTACCAAAATTGAATTACCCTTATCCACCAATCTTTGCAGCACATTTAACAAATGGTGAACATCATAAAACGACAAACCAGTCGTCGGTTCATCGATTAAATAAAGCGTCTTCCCAGTAGCGCGGCGCGACAGTTCCGTTGCCAATTTTACCCGCTGCGCTTCGCCCCCAGAAAGCGTCGGCGCCGGCTGTCCCAACTGAATGTAACCCAAACCCACATCAACCAAAGTTTGCAGTCTGACGCCAGCCCTGGGAATATTTTTAAACATCTCCAAAGCTTCCTCCACGGTCATGTTCAAAACATCAGAAATCGACTTGCCTTTGTACTTAACTTGCAGCGTTTCTCGGTTGTACCGTGCACCCTTGCAAACCTCACACTGCACGTAAACATCCGGCAGAAAATTCATCGAAATCACGTTCACCCCTTGGCCGCCGCAAGCTTCGCACCTTCCCCCTTTCACGTTAAAAGAAAACTGCCCCGCTTTGTAACCTCTTGTCTTCGCTTCAATGCTTTCGGCAAACAAATCCCGAATCACATCAAAGACTCCCGTGTAAGTAGCGGGATTAGAACGCGGAGTACGACCGATGGGAGATTGGTCAATTACAATTACCTTATCCACCACATCCTCTAGAGAGCGTTCCCCTTTAGTTTTGAGGGCGTCCATATCGGGTGGTAAAGGCACTTTTTTTGTGATATAATGTTGCAGCGACGGGTACAGCAATTCATTGATTAAAGTTGATTTTCCAGAACCGGAAACCCCCGTCACGCAGACGAGTTTTCCGAGGGGAATTTCGACATCGATATTTTTTAAATTGTTGCGCGTCGCATTTATGATTGAGAGAGCTTTGCCGTTGCCTTTTCTTCTTTCATTAGGGGTTTCAATTACTCGCTTTCCCGACAAATAAGCCCCGGTCAAAGATTCTTCTGCCGCCAGCAAATTTTCTAAACTTCCTTGCGAGATAATTTTGCCGCCGTGCACGCCAGCGCCGGGCCCGATATCGACAATGTGGTCGGCCGCTCGCATGGTTTCTTCATCGTGTTCTACGACAATCAAAGTATTGCCTAAATCACGCAATTTTGTTAAGGTTTGCAGCAGGCGAAAATTGTCTCTTTGGTGCAGTCCGATGCTGGGTTCGTCCAAAACGTAGAGCACTCCCGTCAAACCAGAACCGATTTGAGTCGCCAGCCGAATTCGCTGGGCTTCTCCGCCAGAAAGCGTCATTGCGGCGCGATCTAAAGTCAGGTAATCTAACCCGACATCGAGCAAAAATTGCAGCCTTGCTTTGATTTCTCTCAGGGCTAAATCGGATATTTGGAATTGCCGATCGCTCAATCCCAAATTATTTACTCGTTCGCGACATTCGCGAATCGAAATACTGGTTAAATCTACAATTCCGTACTGTCCCAACCGCACCGAAAGCGCCTCGGGTTTCAAGCGTTTGCCGTGACAAACCTCGCAAGAGCGATCGACCCGATACTGTTCCAATTTCTGCTTAATCAAATCAGAACCAGTATCGTCGTACTGGCGCTGCAACATGGAAATTACGCCATTAAAATCTCTCCTAAAATCAGTGCTGCCCTCGCGCTTTTTACCTTCTCCGCTGCGCTTGGACTCATTGCCGTACAAAATTACCCGCTGGTGTTCGGGCTTTAATCGATACCAAGGAGTGTCGATATCAAACCCGCAAGTATCAGCAATACTGCAAAGCAAAGAGAGATAATAGGAATTGTCTTTGTCTGACCAAGGCGCGATCGCACAATAAAGAGGCGCTTTCTCGTCGGGAACTACCAACTCCGGCGCAAAAGTCCGCAAACTCCCCAAACCGTGGCAGTTTTGGCACGCGCCGTAGGGCGAATTAAACGAAAATAACCGGGGGGAAAGTTCCTCCATTACTGCGCCGTGTTCGGGACAAGCAAAGTTTTCGGAAAATACGATCGGCCCCTGTGGTTCGGAATTTTCATCACTTGGTAACTCTTCAATTATCGCAATCCCCTCAGAATGGCGCAAACAAGTTGCCAGAGAATCAACTAAACGTTCTTCTAAACCGGGTTTTTTAATTAACCGATCGACAACTATCTCGATATTGTGCGTATGATTTTTATCTAATTCGATATTTTCCGAAAGTTCTAAAATTTCTCCGTTAACTTTGACGCGGATAAATCCTTCCGCAGCTAAACTCGACAATAATTTGCGGTGAGTGCCTTTTTTTCCGCGCACAACTGGTGCCAGAAGGTGAAAGCGAGTGCCGTCGGGAAGTGCCATGACTCGATCGCACATTTCATCAATTGTCTGCGGCGCAATGCAGCGATCGCAAATCGGACAGTGTGGTTCGCCAGCTCTGCCGTAGAGTAATCTGAGATAATCATAAATTTCTGTAACAGTGCCAACAGTCGATCGCGGGTTATGAGAAGTTGACTTTTGGTCGATCGAAATAGCCGGACTCAACCCCTCGATCGCGTCCACATCCGGTTTGTCCAACTGTCCCAAAAACTGGCGCGCGTAGGCGCTGAGAGACTCGACGTAGCGGCGCTGTCCCTCGGCAAAAATTGTATCGAAAGCCAGGGAAGACTTACCAGAACCCGAAACGCCAGTAAAAACGATCAGGCGATCGCGCGGCAGTTCCAGATCGATATTTTTCAGGTTGTGCTGTCTCGCACCGCGAACCCGAATCGTATTTTGGTTGTGAGAGTGAGCATTCGTCACATTATGCCCGTTGCGGGATGCACTTGGCTGGCTGTTTGAGGTTTCGGCGCGTTGGGACATGAGAGTAGTGCAAAACAGTGCTTAACCATCTTAGCGCTGCCGATCGAATAGCTGGCATCCAAACTCAAGAATATCAAAGAATTGTCAAATAAGTTTCCGTCGGCCCGTCGGGCAAAACCTTCAATCTTTGATTTTTCAAATCCACTTCAATTCCCAGCGCTTCCATCGGAATCACCCCTAAAAGTGGAGTTTTCCCCTCTGGCAATTCCAAACACTCAAAAGTCCCTTCGCGGCCGCACAGAGAAATCTTGGCATCTTGAAAAATCCTCGCCTCACTAATACCCGTGGCTGTTTCCACAACCACTTGCTTGAGGATTTTCAAACCCAATCTGGCGATGACATCTTTAGGCAAACACAAAGTTGTCGCGCCCGTATCCACCAAAACATTTTCTAGAGTAACAGACCTCACTTGCTCGATGGGAATCAGATTATCTTCTGCTTTCCCTTCATCCAGCCGATTCGTAATTACTAGGGTTGTGATAACTTTTCCCATTAGGGTTTCCGTAGTTGTTTCCATTACGTTCAAATTATCATAAATTGCTGCTTTAATTATAGCGCACATATTTCCACAGATTGTAAGGCGATGCACTCCCCATTCTGCACCGCCCACTGACGAATAGATCGGGCTAAGTCATCAATTTATTGCACACCAATAAATTTGTGAGTTTGCAAAGATAGCCTGTAACTAGGATTTTGTTTCAGCAATTCCAAGATAATTGGAATCGATAAATTTTTGGAGTTCCATTCTGGTTGCAAGAAAATCGGAATATTCACATTACTTGCCAAATGCTTGTGATAAAACTCAACTTCTTCGCCCGTGCTAATCACTAACTTAATTTCATTTGCTCTAGTCCAGAAAAGCTCTTGCACCGGATATTGAGGATTGACGTGTTCTTTAGGAGAAAGAGTAATCCAAGCCTGCGGGGAAACATCCTGCCAGTAAGCACCCGAAGTTTCAATACTCACCTGCTTGTCAGCTTCTAACAAAGCTTCAACTAACTCAGGCAAATCCCGGTGTATAAAAGGTTCGCCACCAGTAATGACTACCCTCGGAGACTGCAATTGAGCGAGCAATTGTGCGATCGACTGCGGCACAGACGGCAAACCTTTGCCCCCATTTTCGTACCCTGTGTCACACCAAGGACACCGCACAGGGCAACCGGCCAATCTGATAAAATCAACTAAAGTCCCCGTCCAGTAACCTTCGCCTTGAACAGTACACTGAAAAGTTTCGTGAATTGGTAATTTTAGTTGTAAATTAGACACCCGAAGTTACGCCTCAAATCAATTAATTACGTTGTTTAGATATAATATTCTTAAATTGTTATTTCTTCGCGGTTTGCAGCAAATAAAAACAGTTCTGAACGCATAAACGGGGTTTATGAAAAAAAATATCCGTTTTATCTCAGAAGCTTCACTCAGAAATCGGGTTTCTTCATAGCTTTTGTATAAATCCTTAGAAATCCACCACAAACCGCAAATAACTCTTTAATTATGCTGTTCAGGTTCCATCAGAGTAGCCCAGCGACGTTTCAGGGCCAAA
The DNA here is from genome assembly GCF_036705265.1 of Microcoleus sp. B4-C2. Lineage (NCBI taxonomy): Bacteria > Bacillati > Cyanobacteriota > Cyanophyceae > Oscillatoriales > Microcoleaceae > Microcoleus > Microcoleus sp. B4-C2. Next base: position 226,294 of record NZ_JAUBUB010000001.1, on the reverse strand, counting down.
GTCAGCCCGTCAGCAATGGGGACAACACTGAGAGTAACTCTGGGATCGTTACGCAATTTGTCGTTGAAACTACGAATGGCGAGGGTGCTTTCGTCTTGTACTTGAGGATCGGCAACTCGTCCAGACCACAGAACATTGTCAATTACAATTAAACCGCCATTTCGTACAAGTTGCAGCGATCGCTCAAAATAAGCCTCATAATTTTCTTTATCGGCGTCGATGAAGGCAAAATCAAAGGTTCCAGCTTGTCCCTCGGCTATTAGTTTGTCGAGAGTATTTATTGCTGGGCCCAACTGCAAAGAAATCTTATTAGCCACGCCCGCAGCTTCCCAATAGCGTCGTGCGATCGCAGTATATTCCTCGCTGACATCGCAGGCAATAATTTGACCGTTAGGAGGCAGTGCTAAAGCTACGCACAGCGCACTATAACCAGTAAAAACGCCAATTTCTAAGGTTTTGGTCGCTCCCATAAGCTGCACCATGAGCTCCATAAACTGACCTTGTTCGGGAGCAATCTGCATCATCCCCATAGGATGTTTAGCCGTTTCTTCCCGTAGTGAAGCGAGAATATCTGGCTCCCGCAGAGAAATAGATAACAGATAATCGTAAAGTTGATGTTCTAGGCCAAGAGTTGAGTTCGCCATTGGTTTGTCCTTGCTGCTCACTTTTGATTTTAGATTGTAGACGCGCTGTTAATGGAAATCGGAGAATGTAGAGTTAATTTAGGCATCTATTTTGCTGTGGCTGAGGGCAGGTTGCAGTATCAGTGTCTCGGTTACACAGAGGCAACTTGCAAAACGCGCGCTCTACTTCCAAATCAGTTTATCAGGAAATTGGGTTTAAAACCCCGTCACTTCGGCTACGCTCAGTACATCGCCTTCTAGGGCGGCTTTAATTTCTTAAATCCATTCCTAAAAATCAGGAATTGCTGGTATTGGTAGTATACTAAAATCGTCAAGGTTAAACTCCTTTACCATCGTGAAACAGTTAAGACACACTTTTAGGTATAAACCGGGGGACGCAGAGCGGCGAAAACTCTTAAAACAGCTAAAGGATCAACGCATCCTTAAACCAGTAACAACAAACAATTTCTTGATTTGTTAAGTAGGGTAGGGCATACCCAAACTCGCTTGCTTGTATCCTAGTACGCTTTTGGAGATAGACCCTCTGGGGTAACAGTGAATTAGACTCGTCAATTTGTACTATTGTACGGTTGAAAGGTTTAAGGACTGCCGCAAGGACATGGTGCTTAAAGGTCAGTCGATGAATTAAGAATCCCCACGCCTTTAGGCTGGGGAGTGTCAACTCAGCCACAGGTGATTTAGCAGATCTGAAAAATAAAAGTTGAGAGAGGGGATGGTTTCCAGATTGCTGCGTTCCTCCCCATGCGTAACGCCGTGAGTGATACCACTTCTCAAAAAAATGCCACTGTAGACAAGCTGCACACCCAAACATAATCAGTTATTCCTAATCTCAAATCTTAAATAGAAATCCTAAATCAATTGCAAACACATTGGGCTTCCCCAATTCTGATGAAGTTGGTATTAATTAAGATAAATTTTTGTGACTCATTTAGAATTGCTAAATTTCAACTTTCTAATGGTATGAGTTGGGGAGACGGTGACTTCATCCCGCTCACTAATCGCCAATGATTCATTATTTAGAACTTATGCACTCCTCACAAACCAACCGTTTCATTTAACTATTATTGATGGGTTAAAGCCCGTGTATTTTTCTTAAAAAAACCCGGCGTTTGGAAACCCTTGTGTCTCAGAGTATTACTAATCACTAATAAACTGGGTTCAATAGGACGATTTCTTAACTGTCACAGCTTATTCCTCCACACCTAAACAACATACCCACAATCAAAACAACATTCCACGATTGAGGTAGAGCAAGCCTTTGTGGGAAAAAACAGGTTTATCGCAACCCTTGGTCTGCACTTTTACTCATAACTAATGAACCGGGATTAATAGGACGCTCACTTAACTGTCACAGTTTATTACTCCAGACCTAAAGCAGCTACCCACAATCAAAACAACATTCCACCAAGGCATCGCTATGTATTACACTTTCGCAGGTTTTGGTGCCGCCACAGGCATATTTTTGCTGCTAGTTTTTGCCATTCTGCAATGGCTGCACGTGTCCGCCGGCAGTTTTATTGATTGGGTAATTGCCATTGCTATTTTTGAATGGCTGTTGCTGATAGTTACAGTTCCCTGGAATATCCATTTTGAAGCTAAAGAAGTTTTAGCGCAAGCCGCAGAATCGACTAAAAAAAACATTGCTGTCGATCGGGAACAAGTCAAATACGTTACTGTATTAGTTAGCCGATCGCTCTTGGCGGCGATCGCACTTCACCTGTTTAGCGCGATCGCACTTTACGGCCTAGCCGCCGCCGGAATTAGTGCTATTGGCTATCTCAGTTCCGCTGCAGCACTGCTGTTAACTGTACTGCGTCCAGCTATCCGAGGTTATCAGTATTTAGCCCAGCGGCTGACAAGTATCCGCCGCGAATTTTTGCACCCCCGTGAAGATATTGTCGAACTCCGCAGCCGCTTTGCAAAGTTAGAATCGACAGTTAAAGATTTGAGCAATCAATTAAGTTCAGACAATCCGAATTCGTGGGTGGCTGTCCAAAATCGGGAACGGGAAGCTATCCGAAGAGAATTAACTACTGTATCCGCATCTCTACAATCTTTGCAAGCGACAAATCAGGCAGAACACACTCACCTGAGAAGAGATGCAGAAAGTGCGATCGCCCAACTCACCGATGACGGACAATTTCTCAACCACGTCCGCGAAATCATCCGCTTCTTTAAAGAATCGTAAAGTCTGTTGATAGTTGATAGTTGACAGTTGACAGTTGTCTGTTGACTGTTGTCTGTTGACTGTTGTCATTAGTTACCAATGCCCGATGCCCGATGCCCAATTCCCAATTTACTATCTTTAGATAGATGCCCAATAGCCGCAAATAGTGAAACTTTTAAGAAAAACAGAATTTTATCAGTCTTCAGGAAGACGCAATAAAGGTATTTTCCCTAACAGCAATTTTTCGCAAACTATAACCAAAGATAGTTTGTGAATGAGCTAGCTTTGGATTAATATTTAAACATAAGCCAAAGACCTTTTTGAAAAGATAACTCAGGAATAAATCATGACTAATCGCCAACCAATACCCCCCAAAAAAGAAGTTAGCAAATCAACACCGGCCGACGAACAAATCGAAGCCAATATGGAAGCCCCCCACTACGACAGGGGCATTACTCCTGCGGAGACAGCAGCGCGGCAAGAACGCGAAGGCGCTAACTTCATGCACCATACCACCGAAGGGAAGCAGAAAAGTGCAAAAACTGATGACCAAACCGATGACGAAAGCATTCACACTACAGATGGTTATACAGTAGACCAAGAAGGTCTAGTTAACAATTACGCGATCGAACCGGAAATGTACATCAACGAACCGGGCGATTTGAGAGCAAAAGAAGAAGCCGAAGCCGCAGAACGCGCTCGAATTCTCGCAGAAATCAAAGATAAAAAAGGCGAAGAAGGAAAACTGACAATGGATGCAGACACCCGCGGCAAAGGGCCGGGCATTATCTAGATTGTGTGGTTGGTAGTTGCGTTTCAGCGCGCGAGGTTGCAACTACTGCAAAGCACAGGGGCGGGTTTTTATAGTTCCGGCAATTATCGATTGATATTTCCGGTAAAACCTGCCCCTATTTTGTTTTACACATCTGTTTTTTGAGTTGAGAGTTTACATCGTACATCTTGCACCAATATCAATAATCCTTTTTTGGGCGGGCAGGACGCCCACCCCACAAGAAAACTCATTTTTTGTGGAACAGGCATCTTGCCTGTTCTTGAGAATGGTGCAAGATGCGAGTTACATCGTACACCTCTCAATTACCGTATCAATCGGTCAGTTTTCACACCCAGCTCAAAAACGCCTTAAAATTCCTCAAGCTTTAACATTTTCCCTCAGCCAATTAAACTTAGCCTCAGCTAGCGCCAAATTTTCCAGGACGTTAGGATTGATATCCTCTCGTTCAAATTCTGGTTGATCTAATTCAATATTGCGACCGTATTCTATATGTCTGATCGTACCGCGCATCCTATCTGCCAGACACAGTGAAATTCCATAATAAAAGCGGGAAGCAAAGCCCATATCGTTTTGAAGTTTGATTACTAACTGCCGCCTAGGAATTGCCAGCAAGTGAGTTTCTTCGATCGCCTTTACCGTTGCTAAAGGAGGGCGAGCGTCAATGAAAGAGACTTCTCCCACCAGTTCTCCGCTGGCTATTTTAGCGAGTTCTCTAGTCCGCTCAGCCTCGATTAAAACGCTCAAACTCCCCTTCAAAACAATGTAGAGCGCATCTATCTGTCTCCCTTCATGGATCAAAATCCCCCCCGGATCTAGAACTTCCTTTTTGCCTTTTTGGACGATCCAGTTGATATCGTCATTATTTAACTGGCTCAAAATAAAAAGTGCTTTTTTTCTGCTGCTGTCGGCCATAAGTTTTAGCTCTCGATCGCTTCTTCTTTATATAAAATTTAGATGGGCGCGATCGCAACTTCTTCCGAAGCAGTCCTCGCTCAATAAAGTTTTTTTTATCCTGCCTAACTTCTTCGCAAAACCCATATCGGGCAGGCTTTGCCAATAGCAGATGAATCATGCTTCAGCATGATCTCTCAATACTAGCATTTGTTAAACAATCTTTTTTAACTCGATCGACCTCCCCAACATCCGGCGAAATTCCCGTCTCAAAAGGAAGTGGGTTCACCCGCCCAGCTTTGGTGCGGGATGGGGCGCGGCAAACAATGCTCCGCGCCCAGTCTTGCTCACTAAATCGATCGCAAATCAGGATAGCCGGCCAACATATCGTCAGCAGTCAGAGTGTCCCCGTTGGCTTGAGGAGTCCACAGCACCTCAACCGCCAGCAACTGCTCGCTCGATACTCCCCCAATCTGACGCAAAGCTTGGCGCAAATCTTCAGAGTTTTTCACTGCTGGCAATTGCAATTTGCCTTGAGTACCGACAATCACCGTCACCACAATAAATTCCCCAGGATCTGAATTCAAATCAGAAGCAACCAGCGCCCCATTTTCCTGCAAACCTGGCAGGATATTGCTGCTCCCTGCTTGCCGGAGCTGATTGTTATAATTCGAGAGCGTTTCTTCAGTAAATTTACTGCGTTCTGCCAAAGAAAGTTGATTAAACTTAGCTTCGGCTGCTTCCAAGCGAGTTTGCACAGATTCAGCGCCCGCGTAAACCCAGTATTCAGGATGCCGCAGCAGCGCCAGAGTAGATTCTTGCAGCACTTGAGCGCGACCGGCTGCTGTATCGGTATCCGCTTTTTGCGCTAGGGCGTCGAGTTCGGCTTGCAAACCGCGGGCCTCTGCTAGCAAACCAACTTGCAAGCGGGCGACAGATACGGTGGTAGTGGGGGCGCTGTTGCCCAGTTCGTCAGTTCCGCCCCCGGCGCGGCGGAAGCTTTGGACGAGGAAATTAGCGATCGAAATAAAAATCAAAATCGAGAACAGGCCGCCAAACCCACCCCCAAAGCCAAAAAACGGCAGCAAGAACGGGAAACCAAAGCCGCCTCCAAAGCCGCCACCTGGGTAGTAGCCCCCTCCCGACGGTGCGTAAGTGCGACTAGGAGACGAGTAACTGCGCGCCGGAGCTCTAAAAGATCCGCCCCCGATGCGTCCTCCGCTGCGGGCCGCCAGAGCTCCATCAGCGTTACCGAGGGCTAGCGTCAGTACCAGACCGATCGCAAATAGTGATTTCAAAAGGGGTTTCATCTTTGAAATTAGTTGCTTGTACATAAGACCGTTACTATTCGATACATTTATAATTTACAGTCTATCCTCGCGAATGGGCAGCCTGGTTATAGGTGTGAAGCCAGCGAGATATCCGTACCAACCCATCCAACCACAGTTAGGCCTGAGTCTGCCAACGAGAAAACCTAGAAAGGACTGGCATTCCTGACCACGAACAATGGACATCGCGGGTTTTACAGAAGTTTACTTATGTAAAGGGCGATCGGCCAACAATAAGCTCTAGACTTTTAAAGAAGCGCCACGAGTCCTAGAAAACAGGGCTTTATCTACCGTAAAAAAAACATTATGTTTCCAACTCACCGCCCCCGCCGCCTCCGCAACCATCCCCAACTCCGCCGGATGGTGCGCGAAAATATCTTGACAACCAGCGATTTAATTTACCCCCTATTTGCCGTACCGGGGGAAGCTTTTGCTAAAGAAGTCACATCGATGCCCGGAGTTTTCCAGCTATCGGTAGACAAAATAGTAGAAGAAGCAAAAGAAGTCTACGACCTCGGCATTCCGGCTATTATTTTATTCGGCATTCCCGCAGACAAAGATACCGACGCGACAGGTGCTTGGCACGACTGCGGCATCGTCCAAAAAGCGACGGAAGCAGTTAAAAAAGCCGTACCAGATTTAATCGTCATGGTCGATACTTGTCTGTGCGAATATACCACTCACGGTCACTGTGGCTATTTGGAAGTCGGAGATTTAAGCGGCCGCGTATTGAACGATCCCACACTAGAATTGCTGAAGAAAACCGCTGTTGCTCAAGCTAAAGCCGGTGCAGATATTATCGCCCCTTCGGGAATGATGGACGGTTTTGTCGGAGCAATTCGCGAAGGATTGGACTCCGCTGGATTTGAAGATATTCCCATCATGTCTTACGCGGCAAAATACGCCTCAGCTTATTATGGCCCATTCCGAGATGCAGCAGAGTCTGCCCCGCAATTTGGCGATCGACGCACCTATCAAATGGACCCCGGAAACGGCCGCGAAGCTCTGAAAGAAATTGCTCTCGACATTGCCGAAGGCGCAGATATGCTCATGGTTAAACCCGCTTTAGCTTATATGGACATCATCTGGCGCGTGAAGGAAGCAACTAACCTGCCAGTTGCTGCTTACAACGTTTCTGGGGAATATGCGATGGTGAAAGCCGCCGCCCTCAACGGTTGGATAGATGAAGAAAGAGTAGTGATGGAAACTTTGACAGGATTCAAGCGTGCTGGTTGTGATTTGATTTTGACTTATCACGCCAAAGACGCCGCCCGCTGGCTGCAAAACTGATTCATTTGATTTGAGATTAGAGATTAAAGAATTGACTCCACAGCACAATCTTCGGGTGTTCTTGTGGAGTCAACACCTCTCTCGATAGATGATTTTTGAGCAATTAGGCAAGACACAAGCTATCGCTTACCTATAAACGACGCCTCGAAACCGGGTTTTTACCGTTTCAGTGGGCTGTAACTGAGATATTGCACCATTCTCAAGAACAGGCAAGATGCCTGTTCCACAAAGAGTGAATTTTCTTGTGGAACAGGCATCTTGCCTGTTCATAAAAAGCTTATTGACAATGGTACAACATTTCTGTTGTAACGAAGTATTGCTATGAAAAAACCAGGTTTCTCTGTAGACAAACTCCCAACCCCTAAAAAATCAGTCATTCCCATCTAAAATCTCTAATCTCAAATATCAAATGGTATAAGTTCTAAGTTGGGAATTTTGAGTCAAAGACTTTTTTTCAAAATTTACCCCAAAAAGTATTAATGATCACCGAAATTAGTTAGAAAATATGTATGAATAAAAATAGTTTTGTAAATGGGGAATTCAACCATTGATCGTTCCCAAGCAAAATTAACTTTCACTCGTGTAAAACAGTAAAAGTAACACAGTTGAGATACAACTTCAAGGCAGATTGAGCATGACATCAACGACTAGGGATTCCAGTCACATTCAATTTTGTATAGGTCGCGATCGCGCCGACATCGTACAGATCCAAGAACTATTTAAAGCCGCCGCCTTTTGGGCGAGGGAACGCAAGATAGAAGATTGGGAAATTGCGATCGCCAACAGCGAACCAGTTGTTACAGTGTGGGACGGCTCACGGGCGATCGGCTTTGCCAGAGCCACCTCAGATGGCATCTATCGAGCTACCATCTGGGATGTCGCCATTCACCCGGATTACCAAGGTGCAGGACTCGGCCGCAAATTAGTGCAAACCGTCTTGAGTCACCCTCGGATGTGCCGCGTAGAGCGAGTTTACCTGATGACAACTTACAAGCAAAGCTTCTACGAGCGCATCGGTTTTCAGCAAAACGCTAGCACCACCATGGTACTAGAAAATCAGCTTCTAGAAGAGAATCTCGAATTAGAAATTAGCAACGGCGAATTGCTAACTGCTAATTGTTAAATAATCACCCGATTGGCATCAAAATCTATAATATGTAGGGTGCTCTTCGGCGCACCTTACTCCCTATAAATAATTTCCTTGTTTCATATTCCCTCTTCCCTCTTCCCCACCTCGGTTAAATCTGTTAAATCCTTTGCCCTCTTCCCCACCTCCGTTACATTTCATATGTTGCACCATTCTCAATTAGCCTTTTAGGCACAGGCTGGACGGCCTGTTCCACAATAAAATTCATCTCTTGTGGAACAGGCCGTCCAGCCTGTTACTTACAATGGTGCCTGTTCCACAATAAAATTCATCTCTTGTGGAACAGGCCGTCCAGCCTGTTGCTTACAATGGTGCCTGTTCCACAATAAAATTCATCTCTGGTGGAACAGGCCGTCCAGCCTGTTGCTTACAATGGTGCAATATCTCCGTTACATCCCGTACATTGCTCGCGATCGAACTTCCTTCATCAGAAAGTTGCCAAAGGAATAGAACACTGAGTCCGGTTAAAATTGCACTCTTCGGACTCAGAAGGCACAGCCAGAACCTCCAACTTTCCGCTCATCAAACTTAAAAGAGTCTGATTCATCAATAACCTCATTCCAGAAGACACCTGAGAATTATCGCTGCTCTTGGTAATATCACACTCCAAATTGTGCTTCAGCAAATCCCAAGACTCGCTCCAAGCACTCACTGAACGCTGATCGTCCACCCAAATGTGAACGCATCCAGATTCCGGCGAAGCATGGGCAGAAACAGAAATACTCCCCTCCTCCATCTGAGCAACAGCAGTATCTACCAAATTGACTAAAACTTGCCTAAACCTCGGCAAATCTGCCAATACATAAATCCCCGGATCTGGCGGCAATATCTCCAAACGAATGCCGCGATTAGCAGCTTGCAAGTAAGTTAAATCATCAACCTCGTCAAAAACCTTAGCTAACTGAATCGGCTCAATATCCATCCTTTCAGTGCCGTGTTCAGTTTTAGCAACAGAGATAATTTCATCTATTAATTTCACCAGCTTGAGTGCCGCGGCGTGAGCTTGCTCGACAAACTCTCGTTCCTCAGCAGGATCGTCGCACAAATCTGAGAGAATTAATTGCAGCGTACCAATCATAGTGCTCAGGGGCGATCGCAACTCGTGAGAAGTCCGAGCCAAAAAACCCGCCTTAAATTGGCTCATCTCCGATGCCATCTGATAAGCCAATTGAGTTTGCTTAAGTTGCTCGGAAAGGGCATCAAACTTCTCTAAGTGAATTTCTTGAGGAGGTGGGGCCACTTTGGGCGCCGGTTCGGGCTGTTGCGAGCTTTTTTGCCGCAGGCGCCAAATCAAACTGCTTCCCAAACCCAGCCCCAGTCCCATACCTAAATATATAAAGTTGCTCCAGCCGATCGGCGCCATATTGCTTTGCCTTGGAGTTTAGCTTTTAGCATTCTAACTCGATCGCGCCTTGTCGCAATATTTCCCACTCGCTGCCCGTCCATTTAGCCACAGTCGAAGGCAAACTCGAAGCTGTTGTCGCTGTTGCTAATTCAGAAGGAACTAATGTCAAGACTTCGGGAAACTGAGCCTCAATTTCTGCCACCGACTCCAGAGGCGGCTGGCCGGATAAATTAGCACTGGTAGTAGCCAAAGGGCCTGTCTGCTCTAGAATCTTTAGGGCAAGGGGAAGGTTAGGCACTCGTATTCCGATTGTAGTCGGGTCGATGGGATTCATCGCCGCCGGGACTTTTGGCGAAGCCGGCAGTACCAAAGTTAACGCCCCCGGCCAATAGGATTCGGCCACTTGCTGCCACAATTTTAACTCTGCTGGACTTCCCTGCACGTAGGGCCACAAAGCCCTCGCCGATGCTGCCATCAAAATTAGCGGTTTGTCTTGACTGCGGCGTTTAGCTGCAAAAATCAACTCCGAGCGATCGGGACGCGCAGCCAAAGCGGGTACAGTATCTGTAGGAAAACTGACGATATGATTACCAGAAATTGCCCCTTGAACTAGGGAGTCGATCGAAACTTGAGTCATTCGATTGTAGATTTTAGATTTTAGATTGAGGAATTGCGTCGGCGTTTTATTTAAATAATTCTAGCTGCTTTTCCCGATATTGTTGTGCAGCAATTTTTTGAAATTTGACAATTGCTCTGCACCGCTGAATGCACGCTTGGGTATAATAAAATTATAGTCTGAGACAGGATACAGAGACGGCATCGGGTAAATTACTAATAAATTTCTGGCTTCAATAAAAAATTTAAAAGATTCCCATTTAAAAGTCCCTCTCCTTAGATGTAAAGTTTTATGACAACTTATAACACTTCTGACAATAGTCCGGACAGTTTTTATATGGCCCAATGGCTTATACTCTAAGACTTTGAGCCACTGTGGATAATTAAATCAATGTCAGCTCCACCCCTGACTTACATTTAATTCGACTTTTTTATAATCCTTGCCCTGTAAAGCTTGTAGTAGCGTTCCAAAAACTGTCCGGAGTATTGTTCTGAGAAACTGTACATTATAATAAGCATAAAAAAGTTATCCTTGGTAAAAAATTAGCTCTATCATAAAATTAACGGAAAGAGAGAAAATATGGACCCAATTACTACAGCATTTGTGACGGCTCTGGCTATTCCTATGGCTAAAGATGTGATCAAAGATGGTTACGAAGCTCTCAAAAAGGCATTAAAAAACAAATTTGGTGATGAAAGTGATGTAGTAAATGCAGTTGAGCAATTAGAGAAAAAACCCGACTCCGAAGGCCGTAAAGCTATTCTACAAGAAGAAATTGAAAATGCCAAGATTTACAACGATCCTCAGATGGTTAAATTAGCTGAAGAATTATTGAAACAGATAGAACCTGAAGAGTCCGCAGCAGCAAGTAAGTTTAAAACAGAGTTTCAGGGTGAGGTCAAGGGTGCTCAGATCGGTGACGGGAACACACAAGCAAATACATTTAGCTAAAATAGAATTAACAGCCACTAGAGGGTTTAATGGAGCCGGACACACCTAAATACAATCCCACGTTTGCAGAGGAAGTAAAAGGTCTTGTAGTTGGTGAAAAAAATACTATCTACAACTACTTTTACTACAGTCAAGAGGCGAAAATTACACCTCCTGATTCGGCTAAGGATTCTGATGAAAATCTCCCCTGTCCCTATCGCGGCTTATTTCACTTTGGTCCCGATGATGCCGAGTTTTTCTTTGGTCGTGAAGTCTTTGTAACAGAACTCCTTCAGGCAACTCAAAACCGTAACTTTATTCCCGTTTTAGGTGCATCGGGAAGTGGTAAATCTTCTGTAGTTTTGGCAGGACTTGTACCCCAGCTACAACAAAAAGGTCATTGGAAATTTACTCATTTTCGTCCGGGAAATGACCCTTTTCATGCTTTAGCTTTAGCGCTGGTTCCCCTTTATACACAAGAACTTGATGCCACAGATCGCATTGCCCAAGCTCGCAAGTTAGCTGATTACTTTCGAGGTGGTACACTTCCTCTGGCTGATGTTTTTGCCCAGATTCAACAAAATCATCCTAATGATCGCGTTTTACTAATTGCGGATCAATTTGAGGAGCTATACACTCTCTGTAGTGATGATACAGTTCGCCGCAGTTTCCTCGATATTTTATTAGCTAGTTTTCCTGCTACTAATTCCCAGTTATCTAGTGCGGTATTGGTGGCAACAATGCGGGCGGATTTTTTGGGAAATGCTCTTTCCTATCGTCCTTTTGCCGATTTATTGCAAAATGCGGATATTAAACTAGGAGCAATGAACCGTGAGGAACTTTCACAGGTGATTGAAAAACCTGCTGATAAATTAGAGGTAAAATTTGCCGATGGATTAGTGAAACGCATTCTTGATAGTGTCGAAAATGAACCGGGAAATTTACCATTATTAGAGTTTGCTTTAACGGAGTTGTGGAAGCGGCGTAAGGGAAAAGAGTTAAGTCATACTGCTTATGAGGAAATTGGCGAGGTGCAAGGTGCTTTAACGACTTATGCTAATACTCAATATCAACTATTGAATCCCTCTGAGCAAAAACAGGTACAACGGATTTTTGTGCAATTAGTGCGTCCTGGTGAGGGTGTCGAGGATACGCGGCGAATGGCATTGAAAGCAGAATTGGGCGAGCAAAGTTGGTTATTAGTCAAACAACTTGCTGATGCTCGGTTAGTGGTAACGAGTCAGAATTCTGCAAGTATTGAGACAGTCGAGGTTGTCCATGAAGCACTGATTAAAAATTGGAGTACACTGCGACAATGGATGTCAGCAGACCGCGATTTTCGCTCTTGGCAAGAGCGTTTACGGGCGGCTATTCAACAATGGCAAGAGGCGCAACAAGATGAGGGGGCGTCGTTACGGGGTGTGCCACTGGTAGTAGCGGAAAGTTGGTTACAAAAGCGCTCAGAGGAACTGAGTTCAGGGGAGCGAGAGTTTATTCAGAAGAGTGTAATACTGCGCGATCGCGAAAAACAAGAACAAGAACGCCAGAAACAAGAACAAGAACGCCTCAGACAGCGGATCATTTTAGGGTTAAGTGCTGGCTTAATCGGTGCTTTAAGTCTAGCAGGGTTCGCCGGCTGGCAATGGCGACAAGCAGAAATCACGAAGAGCGATGTCATGGCTCGTTCTGCGGATATACTTTTGAGCCAAGGGAAAGAGTTGGATGCGTTGATAGAAAGTTTACGGGCAAGAGTATTAGTCCAACGTCTCAAAGCTGAACCCTCAATAGAGTTGGTAGGTGCTTTGCAAAAAGCAGTTTCAGGGTTAAGAGAACGTAACCGCTTGGAAAAGCATAGCAATCGGGTTGTGAGTGTCAGTTTTAGTCGCGATGGCAAAACCTTGGCTTCTGGGAGTGCTGACAATACCATCAAACTCTGGGATGTCACCACTGGCAAGGAAATCCGCACTCTCCAGGGTCATAGCAATTCGGTTGTGAGTAACAGTTTCAGCCCCGATAGCAAAATTTTGGCTTCTGGCAGTGATGACAACACCATTAAACTCTGGGATGTCACCACTGGCAAGGAAATCCGCACCCTCAAGGGGCATAGCAAAGGGGTTTTGAGTGTCAGTTTCAGCCCTGATGGCAAAACCTTAGCTTCTGGCAGTGGGGACAAAACCATCAAACTCTGGGATGTCACCACTGGTAAGGAAATTCGCACTCTCAAGGGGCATAGTGATACGGTTGTAAGTGTCAGTTTTAGTCGCGATGGCAAAACCTTGGCTTCTGGCAGTTGGGACAAAACTCTCAAACTTTGGAATGTCACCACTGGCAAGGAAATCCGCACTCTCCAGGGGCATAGCAGTTCGGTTAGGAGTGTCAGTTTCAGCCCCGATGGCAAAACATTGGCTTCTGGCAGTGAGGACAACATCATCAAACTCTGGGATGTTACTACCGGCAAAGAAATTCACACCCTCAAAGGGCATAGCAATCGGGTGGTGAGTGTCAGTTTCAGCCCCGATAGCAAAACCTTGGCTTCTGGCAGTGGTGACAACACCATCAAACTCTGGGATGTCACCACTGGTAAGGAAATCCGCACTCTCAAGGCGCATAGTGTTCAGGTTCGGAGTATCAGTTTCAGCCCTGATGGCAAAACCTTGGCTTCTGGCAGTTATGACAACACCATCAAACTCTGGGATGTTACTATCGGCAGGGAAAGCCGCACCCTCAAGGGGCATAGTAATGAGATCAGGAGTGTCAGTTTCAGCCCCGATGGTAAAACATTAGCTTCTGGCAGTGGTGACAACCCCATCAAACTCTGGGATGTCACCACCGACAAGGAAATCCACACTCTCAAGGGGCATAGCAAAGGGGTTTTGAGTGTCAGTTTCAGTCGCGATGGCAAAACATTGGCTTCTGGCAGTGGTGACAACACCATCAAACTCTGGGATGTCACCACTGGTAAGGAAATCCGCACCCTCAAGGGGCATAGTGTTCAGGTTCGGAGTATCAGTTTCAGCCCTGATGGCACAACCTTGGCTTCTGGCAGTTGGGACAAAACTCTCAAACTCTGGGATGTCACCACTGGTAAGGAAATCCGCACCCTCAAGGGGCATAGCAAAGGGGTTTCGAGTGTCAGTTTCAGCCCCGATGGCAAAACATTGGCTTCTGGCAGTGAGGACAACATCATCAAACTCTGGGATGTTACCACCGGCCAAGAAATTCACACCTTCAAAGGGCATAGCAATTGGGTGGTGAGTGTCAGTTTCAGCCCCGATGGCAAAACATTGGCTTCTGGCAGTGGTGACAACACCATCAAACTCTGGGATGTCACCACCGGCAAGGAAATCCACACTCTCAAGGGGCATAGCAATGCGGTTTGGAGTGTCAGTTTCATCCGTGATGGCAAAACCTTGGCTTCTGGCAGTGATGATAAGACCATCAAACTCTGGGATGTTACCACCGCCAAGGAAATCCGCACCCTCAAGGGGCATAGCAATACGGTTTGGAGTGTCAGTTTCGGCCCCGATGGTAAAACCTTGGCTTCTGGCAGTGATGACAAGACAGTGATTTTGTGGGATGTTAATTTTGACGATTTACTGGTGCGCGGTTGCGATAAGGTGCGGGTTTATTTGCAGAACCCCAGCGCAAATATCAGCGAAAGTGACAGACATCTATGTGATGGTATTGGTACTGGGAAAAGTCAGAAATGATGCTTCCATTTATTAGGACAATACCTTCTTACTTCTTTCCCAACTATATCTCGGAAAATCAAGCAACAATGCACATTCGATAAATTATATCTTTTTTTGCCTTGATCCCTAACGTCGATAGGCTAAAGCAAACCGATCGATCCCTGCTAAATCAGAAAATATCTGAACATTGCCATAACTCCCGTGACTTTGCAGCAGATCAGCTACCGCCGTTTCTTGTCCCGCCATCATCTCAACCAACCAAACACCCCCAGATTCTAAATAATCGGGAGCCGTTTCTACCAAATGCCGGATGCACTCTAACCCGTCAAAACCGCCGTCTAAAGCCAGATGAGGTTCGTGCTTCAAAACTTCCGGTTCCAGAGTCAGCACCGTGCTGCTGGGAATGTAAGGGGGGTTAGACACCATGCCGCTAACGCGACCTTTGAGAAATTCTAGCGGTTCCCACCACGAACCTTGATAAAAATTAATTCGCGATGCAAAACCCAAATTCTCAGCATTCAGTCGAGCCACTGCCAAAGCTTCCGAACTGCAATCTACCGCATAAACCCTAGCATTTGTCAACGCAGAAGCTAAGCCGATCGCGATCGCCCCGCTGCCTGTCCCCAAATCCACCCAATGCGATTGGGCAAATTCTCCCCCCCGAAGCTGGGAGAAGTTTAAATCTTCTCCCCCCCTTAGTAAGGGGGGGTTGGGGGGGGTAGATTTTTGATTGATATTTTCTGCTTCTAAACGGCTTTTAACAGCTTCTACAGCCAAATCGATCAGCAATTCCGTTTCAGGACGCGGAATTAGCACCGCCGGCGTTACTTTGAGCGAAAAATGCCGCCAATGTGCAACTCCCGTTAAATACTGCACCGGCACCCGTTCCTGCAAGCGTCGCTGCCACAATTGAACAAGTTCAGATAAAGACAACTTTAATTCTATTTTTGGCAAATCTTTAAACGACTCCAAACGCAGAGCCAACCTATCCAAACCTGCCAGCTCTTGCAGCAGCCAGTCGATTTCTGCTAGGGGAATGTCATGGGCGATCGCCTCTGTTTTAGCTTGATTCACCCACTGCCAAAGCTCTAAACCAGAAACTAACATAATACTTTTTGGGAATTGGGCATCGGGCCTAAAAGCATCGGGAATTGGTAACTAATGACAACAGTCAATCGATTTTCGATTTTAGATTTTAGAGGCGACCCCACGGATAAATGCTCTTTCTTGAGGATTTTCGATTTGAGATTGGGGATTGATTCCACGGATAAATCACGTGGCGGGTACCACCTTTGAAATTCGTGGTCAACTGTCAACAGTCAACTGTCAACTGTCAACAGTCAACAGTCAACAGTCAACTGACTAAATATTAGCGAGCCGGCCGAGCTGGAGCCGGAGCAACCTGTGGATTTTGGCCCGCACCGGCAGGTTGGAGCGAGCGCACAAATTCCAGCGACTCCCGCGACGGAACCAAAATCATTTGGGTCAAAAACGGGTCGTTCTCAGTACGCAAAGCTTCCAAAACGCTCTCCAAGTTCACCACCTCAATCTTAATTGTGGCTGTCACGTTGGGCTGCTGCTGCTTAAAACGATCGACCATACCCTGTAAATCCTCCTTGTTAAAAAACAAGGGAATCACCTCTTGCTGACCCCGCTGAATCGTCAAATAACCATTTTCTGCGCCGCCTCTTGCCAAAAACAGAGGTACACCGTTGAACTCATTAACTTGTTGACCAGTCTGCTGAAGTACAGTTTTAGCCGACTGCACCTGCTGTGGAGCCGGAACGAAAGCAAATTGCACTTCCTCCGGCTTACCTTTATTTGCTTGAGTGAGCTGATAAATTTCGCCCAGGGATACTGGCATCACGCGCACCGTGGCCGCCAACTGAGGATTTCTGGTTTTCAGTTGATCGACAAAAGCTTGAGCATCTTTCTGGCTGATGAAAATTCCCGCCACGGAAGCATTACCAGTTTGACCCTCACCCTGCTTAGGAACAGAAGCGATCAAGGGCGCACCCTGAGCGTCTGTAATTGTAAATACTGGCACCGAGCGCAATTTTTCCAAAATTTGCGGCTCCGGCAGTGCCAGTGCAGACATCTGGCCAATTGGGGAGGGGCCCAGCAGAGTGCTGCCGACAATTCCCAATATTGCGCCCAAACGAACTAATGATTTCATGTTTTTTCCATCAGGAGCGATCCTGAAACACATTAACGCAAAGACTCGCGCTTTCACACGATCGGCAAAAACTGCCTCAATTTGTTTTCATTTTGACGAAATGTAAACATCAGAGACAGTTCTGCTTCAATCTATTATTTAACATTGTGCGATCGGGATGACAGGATTTGAACCTGCGACATCCTGCTCCCAAAGCAGGCGCGCTACCAAGCTGCGCTACATCCCGGTGTTATAGTTAGCTAACCTCTAACCATTAACACACAAAACCGCTTGCTTGTCAAGCTTTATTAAATATTTAGCTCTCGATGGAGCTAAGGCGAAGTTTTTTTCAGGTTGTGCGGTTTGACGCCACCCAAAAACCGATACCACCCCCTGACTCCTATCGCGATCTGCTCAAATCGACTGACAATACTTGCACAGCTTTATAACTGCCCTGATGCCGGGATACATCCAAGCGTAACTGAGGGCAGCGCACAGGTGCAGTCGGTGTTGGCAGCGTCAATATTGTATTGTAGATCCTCAACAAATCAACGCCGACCTGCACCTCGCTCGCTAATCAGGATACCAAAACATACCTTTAATCCCCTCTGGATCGGACATAAAGCCCAAATTGCGGTAAAAATCCACCACTTGAGGGTCAGCAAATAAGGTAATGTTGCTGATATCTTCACTGCGGAGTTTTTTAATGATGTATTTCATCAGCGCCTTGCCCATGCCTTTGCCCTGGTAGTCGGGATGAACTACCACATCCCAAAGCGTGGCATTAAAAGCATGGTCTGAAGTCGCTCTGGCGAAACCCACCAGCCGTCGCTGGCTGCCCCGCATCTCCCACATAGAGACGACTAGGAAGCTGTGCACAATAGCTTTTTTGACTTTACGCAGGGGACGGCGGGACCAACCCACTGCATTACAAAGTTCTTCGAGTTCGTAGAGGTCAATGTCCCGATCGCAACTGAAAAAGATGCGAGCGTTTCCGCTGGCGGGCTTGCGAAACGTTGGGGAAAGCGGATCGCCTAACCCAACAGCCACATCTTCCTCAAAATCCGCTGTTTGGGGTACAGAGGCAGACTCAGAACTACTAAATAAGTTTTTCCAAAAACCCATGCAGGCGCGGTTAAGGTAGTAGAAGTTGGACGACGAGAAAGAGAACCAGACATATAAACCCACTCCGATCGGCGTAGGATCAATTGCCGGTAGCCTCTTGAGGAACAGTTTACGGTACACTCATCTTACGCCGAAAACAGGGATTTGTCGTCCAACATTGAGTCTGCGCTTTTTTTATTCTGTCAAGTCTGGTAGAACTGTTCTGCTAGCCAGTGCCCAGACAACCCGCTTTTAAGGTAAAATTTGTTGCCGAACCAGGACAGAGGCATTTTGGGAAATGCTTCTTTTGAGTGCCGCCGATCGCGCCGGAACTTATACCCTTGGTGGAAAATACCACTGGAATGGCGCAACGGTGACATTCTCGTGATAAGTTCTCTGACCACGAATTTCTTGATGGTACAAGCCCCCGGATTTATCCGTGGAATCAATCCAAAATCGAAAATCGAAAATCAGAAGAGCCCCCGCATTTATCCGTGGGGTCGCCTCTAAAATCTAAAATCTAAAATCTAAAATCGATTGACAGATTTGACTTTTGCTTTTAGTGAGGAGACGGGCACAATTTAAGTCGAATCGTCGAATCGAAAATCCCATTGCCATAAGGCATGGAAGAGTCAATACCTAGTATATCTCCCGCACCTTCTCCTCAATTATGGCTTCGGGTTTAAAACCATCTACACTAGAACTTCTCAAGCGCTTTAACCGAGCGTTTCCGCAGTTTTATGAGCAATTTGTCAGCAGCGAAATCCAGTTGCAAAACCTCAAATTAGCTTACCAGCTTTACAAAACTCGGCAAGCAGTCATCGAAATCCGAGCCGAAGGTAACAAAAGTGCCCTGCATTTTGCTTACCGGAACCAGTCTTTTCTATTGAGCGATATTTTTGGAGTGCTCGCGGCCTACGGGCTGACAATTCACAGTCTGAGTCTGTACGGTCAAATTTACCCGCCCATGCTGGTATTTATCAAATTGGTCGTATCTCGCGGTGGCAAGGTACTGGCAGATAAAACAGCAGAAAACGTCTGTAGGGCGGTTCGAGAGGCATTGGCGGGGCATTTTGAGGTTGAAGAGATGTTGGCGGTGGAATTTAATTTAGACGCGGGTTTAGAAGATGTGGCAACTGAATTCTACGTCGATCCGGTTTTCCACTTGCCAGCTTTGCTGATTGAAGCCGATAATCAACCTGGACTTTTTTACAAAGTTATGTATGCCATCTGGCAAGAGGATTTGTTGGTCGTAAATGCTAATTTGCTAGTTTGGCGGGGGCGAACTCGCCTAATTCTCTATTTGTTGGGGCCCAATGAAAGTTTAATTCCCGAATATCTGGGGCAGAAAATCGCTGAGGGGGTGCGACAAAGATTGCTAGGCGAGCGATTTTAGGGCAAGCTGCCGATGATCCCTAAATAACTCGATTTCTATAAGTATAGCAATCCTCGCATCATTTGTAAAAATATGTAGGGGTAGTGCTACCCCTCCTCCCCGTGCCTACCCCAGCCTGCATCGGGGCAACCGGGCGTGGGGAGAGCCCCTACAAGAATTACACGAATCATTTAGGATTGCTATAGACATTAGTTTGCAGAAGTTTTCCAGTGAGATAGGATAAAAAGCTCGGCAACATTTTTCGTACAAACGAGTGTAGATAGCGGTTCTCATAAACATGGGACACGCCGAAACGATGTTGTCAATCTTTTTAAGTTTTACAGCGCCTATTTACTTAAATAAGATCGCGGGACTACAGGCAAAAGTCGCAAATATCCGCAAAAATGCGCTCCATAAAATTATGTATCACCTCGCCCAAAACTAGCGATAGGTAACGCTAGCTAGAGAATTAAGAGATTAAATAAATTGTTGTATGCTAAAAATTTAGTTGGTTGAATAGTTGAAGGTAGGAAGTACGAATTTATTTTGTAAGTAACCTACAAAAAAAATATAATTTGACACTGGAACACCGAGAGTTAACAACTTTCAAATCGACCAATTTTGGAAAAATTATTGCCACAAAATACCCTTAAAAAATCGCGTTGATTTATGTCGCAATTGCGCTCATACAGCAGAGAGAAATTTGAATACTGCAAAAAACATAGAACGCTGGTTTGAAGGAATATTTATTCTCGGCCGATCGCATAAAAGGGCAAGCTATGCCAAGATTGCCCGTGCAGTGGACAAAAGTAGCGTCAGCGACCGCGCGTTGCACCAGGAAGTAAGCGGTAAATCGATAAAGTTGAGTATTTTTGACTTAACTTATAGCGCTTGTTGGGTAGATGAGGTAAACAATTGAACTGAAAAAGCTTGAGAACACAGGATTTCGGCGTACTCTCTCTTTCTGAGAAAGGCTATACATAGGTTTACATCGGTCTTATGGAGCGGGTAGGATAAAAGTATGGCAACAATCGACATCCTAGGGGTTCGGCACGCTTACGATTTGACGGCTCCGACTTCAACTTCCCCGGTTCTGGTATTTGTCCACGGCTGGCTGTTAAGCCGCCACTACTGGCAACCTTTGACCGATCGCTTGGCATCAAACTATCAGTGCCTTACCTACGATTTGCGGGGGTTTGGCGATTCTCAATCCGACGGTGGCCTTCATCATGGGCATTCCGAACCGCTAAATTCCTGCTACACTCCGGCAGCTTACGCTCGCGATTTGGAAATTTTACTCGAAAAACTCGATATATCTTCTGCTTGGCTGGTGGGACACTCTCTGGGCGGTACGATCGCCCTTTGGGGAGCCAGCAAATTCTCCGATCGCGTTAAAGGCGTGGTCTGCATCAATGCAGGGGGCGGCATCTATCTTAAGGAAGAATTCGAGCGGTTTCGAGCGGTAGGCAAGCAGCTAGTGACAATGCGTCCCGGCTGGCTGCCTCGGTTGCCGTTAGCAGATTACGTGTTTGCCCGCGATTCTGTAGCCCGCTCGATCGGCAGATCCTGGGGACGGCAGCGCTTAATAGATTTCGTGGGAGCTCATCCAGAGGCAGCTTTGGGGGCTTTGTTGGACTCCACCACAGAAGCCCAGATTCACCTCTTGCCACAAATTGTGTCCCAACTCAAGCAGCCTGTTTATTTTATTGCTGGCACTAAAGACAAAATTATGGAACCAAAATACGTGCTGCATTTGGCTAGCTTTCACTGGATGTTCCAAGGTTGTGGCGAGAATGTCCTTCAGCTTCCCGATTGTGGCCATTTGGCAATGGTGGAACAGCCGGATGCAGTGGCTAGTTACCTGCAAAATATTCTGAAAGAACATGATTAGATGGCATGGGGCATGGGGCATGGGGCATGGGGCATGGGGCGTTAGAACTTACAAATAACCAATAACCAATAACCAATAACCAATAACCAATAACAACTGACTTCTTCCTTAACCTAAAATCTGTTATGTTTAAAGAGGTAAGTCTGCCCGATCGCCCTTTTGGTACAGACGTTTCGATTAATATAGCGACTTTCAACTCTAAATTCTAATTCTGCTTAAATATCTGTGCGCGTTAACCTCACCGATCGGCAACAACACATCCTTTGGGCAACGGTTCGCCACTACATAGCAACAGCGGAACCCGTTGGCTCAAAAGCTTTGGCTGACGAATTCAACCTCAGCGTCAGCCCAGCTACAATTCGCAATGCGATGGGGACTCTTGAAAAAGCTGGACTGCTTTATCAGCCCCACACTTCGGCAGGACGAGTCCCCTCTGACTCCGGCTACCGAATTTATGTAGACCAGTTGATTCAGCCGTCTGATACGCTGGCCCGCAAGGTGGAACAGGTACTAGACCAACTCAATTGGTCGGATGGTCGCATGGACGCGGCACTCCGCGGCGCTGCTCAAATCCTGGCAACTATCAGCGGTTACATAGCCATGATCACCATACCGCAAACCAATATGGCTTGCTTGCGCCACTTGCAACTGGTGCAGCTAGAGCCGGGAAAGGTGATGCTGATAGTGGTGACGGATGCCTACGAAACTCAGTCGGTTTTGGTGCAGTTGCCGAGGGATGCAGAAGGTAACACGCCTGATGCCGAAATCGTCGATCGCCAGTTGCAGATTTTGTCGAATTTTTTGAACAGCAAGTTGCGGGGACGATCGCTCTCGGAACTCTCGGCTGTAGACTGGAGCGAGTTAGACCGCGACTTTGAGCTGTACGCTGAGTGGATGGGAACTATGCTGACTGCTTTGAGCAGCCGCCAAAGCAATCCAACCTACACGCGGATTCTGATCGGCGGTTTAGCAGAAGCGCTGCGCTTGCCAGAGTTTTCGCAGTTGCAGCAAGTTCAAACCCTGGTGCAATTGCTCGAACAAGAGCAGGAACTGCTTTGGCCTTTGATTTTTGAATCGCCGGAGTTAGACACCCCCGGCAAGCGGGTAACGGTGCGTATTGGTTCGGAAAATTCTTTAGAACCGATTCGTGGCTGTACTCTGATTTCTTCGACTTACCGCCGGGGATCGGTGCCGGTGGGTAGTGTTGGGGTTTTGGGGCCGACGCGGATGGTTTACGAAAATGCGATCGCGGTTGTGGAAGCTGCGGCGGATTATTTGTCAGAAGCTATTGGCGGAAATCGAGTTGGTTTTCCTGATGGGGATCGAGGGCGATCGGATAATCCTTTGTTAGATGCACCCTAATTTGATAGCCCCAAGCTTAATTGGCTTGGGGTTTTATTGTCTGTGGATGTACTCACAACCTTTAAAAACCGGGTTTTGTGACAAAAAAACTAGGCTTTTATACTCTTTTTGGGGCAAGAAACTAAAGCTTGGCAGTTGACAAGAGAGTTTTGTAAACAACCCGGTTTCTGTGTCCATGAGTGGCTCGGAAAGTGGCAGGAGTTGCGGGCGATCGACTTTCCAGCGATCGCGAGAAAGAGATGGCGATGGTGAGCGATCGGGCATTCACAGAAAGTGGCTGCGGATCGTTAGTCGAACGGCGGGTTTAGCAGCCCAACTGACGAGTTTTGTTGCCAACCGGGTGGGCTGCTAAAACCGCTCTAGGGATAGCGGCTATGACCAATGAATAGATGAGCCGCGTACCCCAGGAGCGTCGATTCCCAAGGCAGCAGAATGTCAAAATATTAAGACATTTTAGAGAGTTCGTCAAAAACAACTAAAAAAGATTAGTGTGGATAGGAAAGCAATATTTCTTTTGGGAATAGCCCGGGTTAGACAATTGCAAATAACTTGCAGTGAATTTGGCTTGATTGCCACTCCATAAAAAATTTAACCGCTGAGTTAAGATCGAAACGAAATTTAGGGAATTTTCTTTTAGCATTCAATGAAATCGACTGATAAAACTAAGAATACCTTTGCGATAACAACGCCTCTGTATTATGTAAACGATTTACCTCACGTTGGCAGCGCTTATACGACTATGGCTGCGGATGCCCTAGCGCGATTTGAGCGGCTGCGGGGAAAATCTGTTTTGCTGGTTACGGGGACGGATGAACACGGGCAGAAAATTCAGCGGACAGCCGAGAGTTTGGGACGATCGCCCCAAGCTCACTGCGATTCAGTGGTTCCGGCGTTTGAGACGCTGTGGGAGCAACTCGATATCCAGTACGATCGGTTCATTCGCACAACTTCGCGGCGTCACGAGTACATTGTCAAAGAATTTTTCCAGCGCGTCTGGAACTCCGGCGACATCTACTTGAACCAGCAACAAGGCTGGTACTGCGTCTCCTGTGAAGAATTTAAGGATGAACGGGAATTGTTGCCGGGAAATCGGTGCTCTGTCCACACCAGCAAGGAAGTTGAGTGGCGCGACGAGGAAAATTACTTTTTCCGTCTGTCACGGTATCAAGACCAACTGCTGGCATTGTACGCAGAACGTCCCGACTTCATCGCGCCGGAAAGCCGACGCAACGAAGTGCTCAGTTTCGTCAACTCTGGACTGCAAGACTTTTCCATTTCTAGAGTGAATCTCGCATGGGGTCTGCCAATGCCAGTTGACCCCAGTCACAGCATCTACGTGTGGTTTGACGCTTTGCTGGGATACGTCACCGCCTTGCTAGATCCTGACAGCGACCCGATTTTGGAGAATGCTTTATCTAAATGGTGGCCGGTTGACTTGCACTTGATCGGCAAAGATATTCTTCGCTTCCACGCAGTTTACTGGCCGGCAATGCTGATGTCAGCGAATCTACTGGTGCCGGGTCGCGTTTTCGCACACGGGTTTTTGACCAAAGACGGCAAAAAAATGGGGAAAACGGAGGGTAATACTTTAAACCCTGTCGAATTGGTCAACAAATACGGCGCTGACGCAGTACGTTACTATTTCCTTAAAGAAATTGAGTTCGGAGAGGACGGCGATTTTAACGAAACTCGGTTTATCAATATATTGAATGCTGAGCTAGCAAATGATTTGGGGAATTTGCTTAATCGTACCCTAAACATGGCTCGCAAATATTGCGGTGCCTGCGTACCAAATGTGTTGGGAGAAAACATTGAGGGCGATAACCTTCTCAAGGCTATGAGCCTGGATTTGGGCGATCGAGTAGCGGGTTTTTACGAAGAGTTGGCTTTTAGCAAGGCTTGCGAAGCCGTGCTTGCATTAGTGCGAGCCGGGAACAAGTTTATTGACGTGCAAGCACCTTGGAGTTTGTACAAGCAGGGACAGATCGAAAGTGTTGAACAAGTGCTATATTCTGTTCTGGAATCTGTTAGACTAGCATCTTACCTTTTATCGCCCATTATTCCCAATATCAGCAACGCTATCTATCAACAGCTAGGTTTTTCAATTGACTTTAACGATCGGGTTACAGTTAACAGTTTAGCGAATTTTGCAGCTCATGCTGCCTGGGGCGCTTTGCCGGCAAACCAAACTCTGGGGGAACCCCAACCTGTTTTTAAGCGGCTCGAACTGCTGTAAACAGTACCTTCATAGTTGGCAGCCAGCGCTCTGGGTGTGATGACAGACTACGAATTAGCAGTTATTTCCTTACCAATCTTTCATAAAAATCGAGGCATAACAATCATGTTGAATAGAATAGAAAGCAACGACCTTTTTACGCCGGAACAGGTACTAGAAAATCGTGGTAGAGTGGCAATTTTTATTGACGGTTCTAACCTTTTTTACGCGGCTTTGCAGTTAGGAATTGAGATTGATTACACTAAGCTGCTGTGCCGTTTAACTGCGGGATCGCGGCTGCTGCGCTCTTTCTTCTACACGGGTGTCGATCGCACTAACGAGAAACAGCAGGGGTTTTTGCTGTGGATGCGCCGCAACGGCTACCGGGTGATTTCTAAGGATTTGGTACAGTTGCCAGATGGTTCTAAGAAGGCGAATTTGGATGTAGAAATCGCTGTGGATATGATGGCTTTAGTCGGGTCTTACGACACGGCGGTTTTGGTGAGCGGTGACGGCGATTTGGCTTATGCTGTAGACGCTGTGAGCTATCGCGGTGTGCGGGTAGAGGTGGTGAGTTTGCGATCGATGACGAGCGACAGTTTGATTAATGTAGCCGATCGCTATATCGATTTGGAAATGATTAAGGACGACATCCAAAAAACATCGCGCCCTAATTATGCTTACCGCCCTTTGTCTGGTTTGAGCTTGATGGAGGAACACGACGACAGATAGGGATTTGGTAATGGGTAATTGGTAAGGGTTAATAGGTGATGATTAATGGGTTGAATCATTGAGAATTAGAAGTTAAAAATTTAGACAAAGCATGACACATTTTTAATTTTTGATTAAGTGTTTTTCACGACCCAATTATCAATTACCAATTCCCCATTCCCATTCCCAATTACCTATTATCAATTCCCTATTCCCAATGATTCATCTCCCATCCCAAATTCCCAATCTCAACTCCCCAAAATTGAGGCTGCTATTTTTAGCAGCACTGATTTTGGGGATTGGTGCTTGTGCAGTTCCGCAAGAGACTCAAAAGAACAAATTAGCTGAGGATCTCCAAACTGCTCAACAGTCAAACAGCACTTTAACTTTAAACAAAGTAACTCTAGAACAAGCAAACGAAAAGGGCGAGACGTTCTGGAAAGTCAACTCACAAAATGCCGTTTACAGCAAAGACAAAAAAATAGTTAACGTTCAGAAACCTGTAGGCAAATTGTTTCAAGATGGCAAAGAAATTTACGATATTCAGGGAGAAACTGGCCAGGTATTTCAGGAAGGAAATCAAGTTTTTCTCAAAGGTAACATAGTCGCTACTGACCTGAAAAATGGAGTGGTCTTGCGGGGAAATGAGTTGGAGTGGCGGCCAAAGGAGGATGTTTTAGTTGTCCGCAACAATTTGACGGGAGAGAACAAACAGGTGACGGCTTCAGCGAAGGAAGCGCGGGTTTTCACTAGGGCTAAGAGGATGGAGTTATTCGGCTCTGTGGTGGCGAATGTTAAAGATCCGGTTTTGCAATTGCGAACCGAGCACTTAGTGTGGTTTATGGATCAACAAAAGGTAAACAGCACCAAACCTACTCAAATTGACAGATACAAAGATAAAATAGTAACAGACAGCGGTTTTGCCGACCAAGTAGATGTAGACTTAAAAACCAAGATTGCGACGCTGACAAAAAACGCTCAGTTGATGCCTTCTGATCCGCCGCTGCAAATAGAAAGCAGTTTGATGAGTTGGAATTTTCCGGCGCAATCTGTGGTGTCGCCTGGGCCTGTGAAGGTTTTTCACCGCGTGGAAAAGGTGACGATGACTGGGGATACGGGGCGGGGAGATTTAGAGAAAAAAGTTTTTTATTTGACGGGAAATGTGGTAGGAATTGGGGAAAAACGTCAATCTCAATTAAATACCGATCGCGTAACGTGGTATTTAACTAATCAGACTTTTGATGCAGAAGGAAATGTGGTTTATCGGCAGCTAAATCCGGTGTTTAATTTGACTGGGCCGAGGGCGGCGGGAGAGTTGAAAAATCAAACTGTGATTGTTAAAGGCGACGGTGGTGGCGGCCAAGTGGTTACGGAATTTGTACCGGATGAGTATCAGGGAACTTTGGGAGAGTAGATGGGATTGCAACCGCAGATGTTGGCAGAGGGACGCATGAACGCTGTATGAATGCTGTTTATCGCCACACTCGCCTCAAATTCAATACAAATCCCGGCAATACATCTTCGCCAGACAACTCGGCTGGATCGATATTTCTACTTCTGCCTGCTGTCGGTAAATCTCTACCCGCCGATTTTGCGGGTCAATCAACCAGCCCAATCTCGCCCCGTTGTCGATATATTCCCGCATTTTAGTTTGCAGGGTGGAGAGACTGTCGGAGGCCGATTCCCTACGGGATAGCTTCGCTTCACGCAATTCTACTAAAAAGTCTGGACACAGCGGAACAAAGCCTTTTCTTTCTTTTGCAGTTAATGCTTCCCAGCGAGCTCGACTCACCCAGGAAGCGTCGGGAGAAAGGCGAGCACCGTTAGGGAGGATGAATCCAGTAGAAGAGTCAAAACCTTCTCCTAAATCGTCCTTTGCGTCACACCAGTTGCCGAGTTGTGCGCTGATGCTGAGGTTGCTGCTGCCTGATTCTCCACCGGTGGGTGGATTCACTATTAATTCTCCTTCTGCGGTTCTTTCTAATCTCAAGTCGGGATTTGCCAATGCTAGGATATCGAATTGTTCGCCTGTGACAAAAAGGGCGATCGCATTTGGCAATTCTATAGATATAGTTTCTGGTTGAGTAATTGTTTGTACCATATTCAATTGTTCGCTTTTTTAGGTAGAAATAGGTCACAAAAAACCTAAAACTAATAGACATAAATTCTGTAGGGGCGGGTTCACCAACCATGTCTGACAAACATCAATCAATATAATAAACCCGCCCCAACCCAACCAAAAATACCAAGGTACCGCCCACCCAAATTACAAATGTACCGTGAATTTGTTGGCTAAAATATGGATGTAAATTCTGGCGGGGGAGGGCGGGTTTATCAGATTGTTTGATTTGTTTCAAAGATGGTTGGTGAACCCGCCCCTACAGGTTTTTGACATCGTGCGGGGGAGGGCGGGTTTATCAGATTGTTTGATTTGTTTCAAAGATGGTTGGTGAACCCGCCCCTACATTGTTGACAATTTTGCAATATATCAGATGCTTTTTACAACTGTCCGAAACCTTTTTTAGGCTTATCTTTTTTCTTTTTCTTCTTCTGCTGGGCACCCATATAGCCACGGGAACCGGGCTGCATTCCTCCGGGGCCGCCCATTCCAGGCATTCCCGGCATTCCCGGCAATCCTCCCATTCCTGTAAAGTTGCCTTGACTCATTTGCTGCATCATGGTACGCATTTTCTGGAAGTCGCTGACGAGCTTTGTTACGTCGTTTTCAGCGTAGCCGGCGCCTTTGCCGATGCGGCGGCGGCGGGATGGAGAACTTGCTAAAAGTTCGGGATTGCGGCGTTCTTCAACTGTCATCGAATTAATCATGGCTTCGGTGCGTTTTAGCTGCACTTCTCCCTGCCGCATTTGTTCGTCTGAAAGTTTGTTCATCCCCGGAATCATTTTCATGATGCCGCCGAGGGAACCCATATTTTTTAACAGTCTGGTTTGTTTGAGAAAGTCGGTAAAGTCAAACTTTGCCGTGAGCATTTTCTCTTGCATTTTTTCGGCATCGGCGATGTCGAATTCTTCTTGCGCCCTTTCTACTAGCGTCAAGACATCGCCCATGCCTAGTATTCTCGATGCCATGCGATCGGGATAAAATGGTTGCAAGGCTTCCACTTTTTCGCCGACGCCGACAAATTTAATCGGCGCGCCGGATATTTGCCGCACGGATAAGGCTGCACCGCCGCGGCTGTCGCCGTCTAATTTGGTTAAGATTGCGCCGGTAATGCCGATTTGTTCGTGAAAGGTGCGGGTTAAATTTGCTGCTTCTTGGCCGGTCATGGCATCAACAACTAACAGCGTTTCGTGGGGTTGTACTGTTTGTTTGATGCGGCCCAATTCTGCCATCATGTCTTGGTCGATTTGCAGGCGGCCTGCTGTATCGACGATGATGGTATCAATGCCAATTTGTTTACCGTGTTCGATGCCTTGGCGGGCAATTTCTACGGGGTCAATGTCTTTGCCTAATTCAAATACTGGTACGTCTATTTGTTTGCCAAGGGTCAGCAATTGGTCGATCGCGGCTGGTCGATAAATGTCGGTTGCGACTAGCAGTGCGGTACGATTTTGCTTGCGGAGGTGGAGTGCTAGTTTGGCGGTAGCTGTGGTTTTCCCGGTTCCTTGCAAACCAGCCATCAGGATAACTGTGGGCCCGGAGTCGGCGGTGGCTAGGGGTACGTTGGTTTCCCCCATGACGCGCACGAGTTCGTCGTGGACGATTTTGATGAATTGTTGGTCGGGACGGACGCCTGAAACGACTTCTGCGCCTTGTGCTTTTGCCGCTACCTCTGAGATGAAGTTTTTGACGACTTGGAGGTTGACATCGGCTTCCAGGAGGGCGCGGCGGACTTCTTTGAGCGCGTCTTGGATGTTGGACTCGGAGATTTTATTTTGTCCGCGCAGTTTTTTCCAGGTGGATTCGAGTCGATCGGCAAGGGCTTCAAACATAGGGCATTGTTGGCTAGTCAGTCTTTTTAATTTTAAGGCTAAATGGGGCTGTTTGGATTAATGTTTTGCTAATTTTTCAATAATCCTTTCAGGGCGGGCTAGAAGCCCAACCCACAAGCAAATTATTCATGTGTTGTGGAACAGGCATCTTGCCTGTTCCTAAAACTGCTATAAGATGTGAGTTTTTACGCGGATTGATGCTGAAACTAATTCAAATTAATGTAGTAGGGTACGTTTTGACAAACCCTACTTTCTGGAATAGGATTAAAGTATTTCCGTCACCTTGCCACAATTTTAATGTCTGCTTATGCCCAAAAAGATTCGAGAGCTCAAAAGCCTGCTGCTAAAAGCTGGGTTTACTTATCGTTCGGCAAAAGGCAGCCATACAAGATGGGTTCATCCTTTACTACTATCATGAACCAATTACCCTTGCTGGAAATGATGGGGATGATGCGAAACTGTATTTAGAGAGAGAAGTTAATCGAAAAATTGGAATATTGAAAGCAATTGAAGAAGAGGAACCTGAATCATGAAATTACCTTATATAATTGTTATTCAATGGTCGGATGAAGATAACTGCTACCTAGTTCACTTACCTGATTTTCCATCTCAGCAGTTCCACACTCATGGAGATACCTACGAAGAAGCTTTGCAGAATGCAGTAGAGGTATTAGAGCTTTTAGTTGAAGAATATCAGGTAGATGGTAAATCTCTCCCAGAACCTAAAACTCTAGTAGAAAACTTGCTGTTTGCTTGATTATTGATTTGAAGCGATCGCCCTTCCCAAAAAAACAGGCGATCGCTCTTTTATGTAGAAGGGCGATTGTTTTTATATTTGGATGTTTTGAAGTTATTTGATGTTGGTTTTTATGTATTCTGCGATCGCTGGTTGGAGTTGGAAGAGGGTGCGATCGCCCTTTTGGACTTTTTCGATTAATAACCTCCGTCTCAAGGATTCGACGGCTTTGAGGAATTCTGAAGGGGACAATTCCAGAAGGGCTGGTTTTTTGGAAATTTCAACTGCTTTGTTTTGATTTGCCAACCAGGACATTACTTGTTTTTCGCTGTCTGACCAACGCTGAAAATGTTGGTGAAATAAATATTCTAAGTCTCCTAAAACTAGGCTAT
The DNA here is from genome assembly GCF_036705265.1 of Microcoleus sp. B4-C2. NCBI lineage: Bacteria > Bacillati > Cyanobacteriota > Cyanophyceae > Oscillatoriales > Microcoleaceae > Microcoleus > Microcoleus sp. B4-C2. Next base: position 195,559 of record NZ_JAUBUB010000001.1, on the reverse strand, counting down.
CATAGGATAAAAATTCAGAAATATTGCCGTTAAATAAGTCTTGAATTGCAGCGGCTGCTGTATTCAACCACAATGGATTTCCGTTGTAAAGTTCAATCAATTCTGACCATTTTTCTGATTCAAGTAAACCTTTTTCTATAAATATTTCTCGCGCTGGTTCGCCTAAACCATTGAGTTGCAATGTTTGACAATTTTTTGGGTTGCTTTCTAAGGCAGCAATTTCTCTGGGTTTTTCCCAACTAATCAAAATTAGGCAACTGTTGTGGCATGATTCTGCTATTTGTTTGAAGAATGCGCCGTAGTTTTCATAGCCAGGTTGGTAGTTTCCTGCTAGTTGTTGGCTGCTGAAGATTGTTTGCACGTCATCGAGAATGATGAGACAGCGGTGCGATCGCAAATATTGTAGGGGCAATCCCCCCGTGGTTGCCCTTTCTTCGGGGGCGGGCACGGGGGCACCGCCCCTACAGAATTGAATTAAGTCGGTTTCGAGTGTTTGGAGGGGTGGCGCGTTGCGGAGGCTTCGCCAGATGATGCAGTCGAATTCGTGTTGAATTTGCGGGATTAGTTGGAGGGTAAGGGCGGTTTTGCCAATACCGGATAAGCCGAGGATGGTGATGAGGCGGGTGCGGCTTAAAATCCAGTTTTCTAGGGTGGAAAGTTCGGATGTGCGATCGAAAAATGTCGAGATTTCGGGTGCGTCGGATAAGTCTAATTGCTGTATAGGTTCGGAATTGCTTATTTTTTCGTTAAATTTATCCTGGTCTTGCGGTTCAGATTGTGAGGCTTCTGGGGAGTGCAAACTTTCAGCAGAGATGTTGCCAATATGGATGCAGCCATTCCCGACAAGTGAGACAATATTAGAAGCTTGTAAATTTTCCAATTTAGCTCTAAAGTTTGCTTTACATACTTGTTCCTCACCTAATGCAACTGACATAAGCTTCCACAATTTAAAGCCAACTTCTTTAACATATTTCTCTGAACGGTTGTGATGCTGTGCAATTTCTTTATATTTCTGATTGTCCCAAGCGCCGCGCAGTATAGCTTTTTGCAGACTATCTAAGTGTTTTCCTGTAGTAGTTAAAGCTAGATGGTCTGTAAATTTTAAGGCTTCTTCAACGTCCATCGGTCACGTATATGCAAGGGGTTGACCAGATTATAACCCAACTAAATATGACTTTTTTAGTAGCAACCAACTAAATATGACTTTTTATGACCTCCTTGGGATGGAAAAAACTACTAAATATGACTTTATATGGCTTGAAAATTTTGGGCAATTAGGAAATAATTTATACTTAAAGCAGAAAATGTTAGGCTCAGCGCTAGTTGTATCTACCTGTTATGACACAACCGAATATTTTGGAACTCGCGAAACAGGGAGATGCAAAGGCGATCGCGCTTCTGCTGAACCGCCAGCTACAAGCCAAGGGCATCACCGCCGCAGCTTCCCTTAAGGATGGTTGTTTACAGGTGATGCTGGAATCGGCTGAAGCGCCTAGTCAGCAAGTCTTGGCCGTGTGGGTGAGTAAGTCGATCGCTGGTTTGGGGGCTGCATCGATTGAGAAAGTCAAGGTTTACGGGCGACAGACAGGTGCGAAGGTGCCGGCGTGGAGTCAAGAGTTTGAAGTGGCGGGGCAAAAGTTGCCTGTTACGGATGTTACAGAGGGGCGGGCAATTTCTAGTGAAAATACGGAGTCAAATCAGCTTAGTTTGAAGGAACGGGCTAAGCTTGGGGATGTGGAGGCGATCGCATCTCTGTTAAATTTTCCGTTACAGAATAAGGGGATTAGTGCGACTGCGAGTTTGCAAGATGGTTGTTTGCAGGTGATGCTGGAGGGCGATCGGGTTCCTGATGAGGAGGCTTCTATCAGGATTGTCCGCAGGGAGTTGATGAATTTGAAGGCGGGGGCGATCGCTTCTGTGAAGGTTTACGGGCAGCAGGCGGGTGAGGATTTTCCGGCTTGGAATCGAGAGTTTGAGCTAAAGGCAGAGGTTAGTTCAGATTCAAAAAAATTATCAACAGATAAATTTGCAAATTTGACTGATCTATTGACTCCGATTATTGATCTGCTTAGAGAACGAAAATTTAAAGAATTGTTAGACATCGGTCAAAATTATATTAATGAAAATCCAGATCGTCAAAAACGTTTGATTGTAGTAGGAGTTATTGTCTTAGCAACTCTAACCTTTAAAGGAATACCTTTTTTAGGCTTCAATCACAATATTCAAGGCTCACTAACACTCAAGGATGACTTCTTCGGTGGAGTGGGTCAGTTTTGTAATGGAAAAGGAGGTTACGGGGATATTAAAAGTGGTAGGCAGGTGCTAGTAAAAGATCATAAAGGAGAAACTATTGCGACTGGAGAGTTAGGCATAGGTAAAATAATATCTGATAACCACTGCCAATTTTCTATCGAAGTGAATGGTATAAGAAAAGCAGAGTTTTACACAATTCAGATCGGTAGGCGAGGCGATTTGACATATTCATATCAAGAGATGAAGGATAAAAACTGGGAGCTGAATGTGTCTTTGGGTGATTGATTTACTGGGAATAAAAGGAGTGGTTTATGATTTTTGTAATTCCGTTTATTATGGGCGCTTTAGCTGCGGCTGGGGCGGCGTATGGATCGGTTAAAGGCTCTGAAGGCATGGGCAAAATGAATGAAGGCAAGGAAATAGGAGAACGAGCCCAACATCGACATGAGAAAGCAGTCAGCGATCTAAAAGTAGACTGGGAAGCAGCCAACAGATTAGCAGAAGTTTACGGTCAACTGCAAATTCGTGTAAGGCATCGTACTATTGGGCGGTTTGTGGCTTTCATCGAACGCATTGGCCAGAAAGCTTCCCAAAGTGATATGAAATTTTTAGCTGGACTAGAAGGCATATCAATTCAGCAGCTAAAAGAATACAAAACTGTCGCGCTGGAAGGTCAGGAAGTATTCCAAGGTGTGACTTCATCTGCAGGGGCAGGCGCGGCTGCTGGTGCTACAGCAGTAGGCGTGGCGCAAACTTTTGGGACAGTTGCAGTTCCTCAATTTTTTGGTTTGTTCAGTACCAATGTAGCTGTTTCTCAACTCGGTATGTCTGGTGTGGCGGCGTGGTTAGGCGGTGGCAGCATGGCACTAGGTGGCGCTGTACTCGGAGGTATTGCACTTGGCCCTGCTTTAGCTGTTGGCGGTTTCCAAATTGCAGGTAAAGGTGAGGAAGCTTTAACGAAAGCACGTGAATACGAAGCTCAGGTTAACGTTGAAGTTGCCAAAATTGAAGAGGCTAGAGATTTCATCCGACAAGTCGAACGGCGAGTCAAAGAATTAGGTACATTAGTGTCTGAGTTAGATAGCCGCGTTGCTCTACTTCTCAACGAACTTGAATCACAACCCTTTGATCGAGTTCAAGATGCTGCTAAGTTTCAACAGGTAGCCCTACTGGTGAAAAGCCTTGTAGAAATTATGAAAACCCCTGTGTTAGATAGCCAAGGAAATCTGAATTCGGCCGTGGCGAATATTCAAGCAAAATACCGGAATCTGTGAGGAAATTAACAATGAGCAAAATGGCAGCGTTTGTTAGCGGTGCTGATGCCTTGCAGCAACTTATTGCACATTACTTTGAATACAAGCAAATCGCTGAACAAGAGCGAACAAAGCGCCGTGAAATCAAAGCTTGGGAAAACGAAAGCCTCGCCAAGATTAAAGCTCAACGTGACTTGTTAATGGAGTACCTCGATCGCTCTTTTGATGAACGATCGCAAAATTTTAATCAACTTTTCGATGTGGTCGATCGAGCAATAGCATCTGGTAATAATGAGCAACTGGGATTAGCATTAGATTCGATTACAGAGCTTGCTAAGTCTAGCCCGTTTAAAGAACTGGCTAATTTATCTTCTGTGCAGGCTGCTCTCGCCGATCCACACCACGAGTGGAAGTTTTAATTAGCTAGCTGTTAAACCATTAGTGATAAACTAGAGTGGGGATTCCCCCACTCTAAAGGAGAGTAAATCATGGCTGACCTTGAAAACCTTCTAAACCAACTGCCAGAAATTGCCGAGGCAATGAAACTTACTATTGGCAATCCTAGCGAAATCAGACGTGAAATTGGGAAGATAGATAATCTTATAAAGCGACTAAATACTATTGGCAAGGAACTTGAAGAAGTATTAAATAATGAGAGATTCAATAAAGGATTTTTGGGAGCGATACCTTTGTTAGGGGCAGTTGCCGGCTTGTTCCTACCTGGTGGATTTTTAGTAGATGCACTTGTATCGGCAGGGAGTGGCTTACTTTTTGAAAAACTGGGCGATCCAGATAAGGAAACGTCTCTTGCTGACTTAATAGAAAATGTTGAAAACTTAATTGAGTGGGGCGATGGTTTAAAGAATATAGCAGAAAATATTTTAACTGATTCACAATTATTGATCAAGCTAGAATGGGAAAGGAAATCTCTAAGTATCCCAGAAGAAGTAAGGCAAATTGATGAAAACTTAAGAATTCACATAGACTTTGATGAAGAGCAAACTTTAAGGGAACAAGTTCAGCAAATAAAGGTAGCTCAAGAAAAGCTAAAACAGGTGCAGCCAAAACTGGATACTATCGTACAAAATCTTGAACGTAATGTCGAGCCAATTGAGCGCATAAAAGCTTTTATATCTTACTTTGGGGAATCAGTGTTTGCGATAGAATGGTTTGATGAAGAGCATGGGCTTATTATATCTTATGAGGATCAAACTACAACATTAGGAATTATCTTGAATGAATGTGCATCTTTAAAAGAAAAAGCTAATGCTTTAATTGACCGGGCTAATAGGTTAAGAGGACAGGCTGAACAATCTCTTAAACACCTAGAAAAAGAACGCCGTCGCAAGGAACAAAAAAAACCTAGTCGTAAGCAAAGTGAAAGAGCCACACAGACAGGAGAATCTCTAAATACTATTGACAGTACCATGTTTTCAGAGCAAAGACGCGGGGGTAGAAGTGGCTGGATACTGATACTATCCACACTGACTCTAGGAGTTGTGGGTTTTATCGGCTGGAAAACTACCTTTCAAATTTCACCGAGTCAGCAGACAATACCAAATTCGGAAATTCCTCTAAATGTTGGGGAGCAAAAACCAAATTCTGAACCTTCACCCACCTTAACACCGGCTCCTCAGCCAGACCCAACAGCAACAAATTTAGCAGCCGCTCAAAAACTAGCAATGGAAGCTGCCGTTATGACTCAAAATCCACCTCATCCACTAGAAAATTGGCAGCAAGTACAAGGGAAGTGGCAGGAATCAATCAAATTGTTAGAGGCAATTCCCGACAATTCGCCTGTTGCAACTCAAGCTCAAGAAAAGCTAAGTGTTTATCGAACTAACTATCAGGCGATTACTAATAGAATTGTTACTGAACAGAAAGCAGCCACTAATTTAGAATCCGCCCAAAAACTAGCATGGGAAGCTGCCGTCATGGTTAATAATCCACCTCATCCTAAAGAAGTCTGGCAGAATGCTCAATCAAAATTGCAGCAGGCGATCAACTTGTTAAGTTCTATTCCTCAAGGTACATTTGTCGAAGCTAAAGCTAAAGAAAAGCTGGCTGCTTATCAGAATAACTACACGCTAATAAGCAACAGAATCAAAACTGAAACTCCTTGATTTTATCCATATTACCAATTAAGTTTTAAATTACCAGAGATTAAGCCCAAACCCTAGCTGCTGATATCCTAGTTACTACAAAAGTGCGATCGCCCTTACACCCCAATTTGTCAAAAAGCGCGATCGCCCCTCTACTTCCCAAATAATTAGCAGCCTCGCACTGCGTCCCGAAACACTTTCAAAGCTTCTTTTTCTTCCGACATTTGCAGGCATCTCCCCAGCAATTCTAGATCCAAATCCGGCAACAGCATACTCCGAGAAACTAGCTCATAACCCTCTGAGTTCAGTTGGTAAATTGAAAACACTCCGTCTTCCAAAAACCAAACTTCCGCTACGTTAAATCTGCGGTAGTATTCCAGCTTGTTGATAGTTCCGCTAGTAAAAACAACTTCGATCGCCAAATCGGGTGTTTCTCGCTGCCGCCTGTCTTCGCCAAAATAGTAAGATAAATCTGGTTCCTTGCTGCTGCCTTTTGCTTCTCCTTGGAGTGTAGCGCTGCCCGTCGGTCTAAAACTAATATCTTTTTCTAAAAAAAACTGACCTAGCAGCAATGCCAGCAGGCATTTAATGGTTTCATGTTCCGGCGAAAGTGTCATAATTTCCACATATCCGTCGAGGTAAGACAAGCGAACACTGCGAGTGTACTCTAGCAATGAATCCAGAGCTTTGAACTGTTCCCAAGTCATTGATAGCGGCAAAATCAACCGCTGTTCCGGGAGTGCAGTTAATTTGGGGTGAGTGGTAATGGTCATATATACTTTCCTCGAGTTTGAATTTCTACTTTTAGATTAACCGAAAAATATATAAAGGGAGAAATTGGGGACTTCGAGCGCTCTTGTTCCCCCCTTGTTAAGGGGGGTTAGGGGGGATCTTGCCCGTCTAATTTCCTACAAATAACTAAGCCAAAAACTGGAATTGAGAACCGTTAACTGCCAAAGCAAACGGACTTGCCTGTTCAAATGCACCGATAAGTTCAAAGTTGTCCGTGTTTAAAACTATCCCCACAATCTGTCCGGTAAATATGTTTTCAATCACCATGTCGTTGATGATTCCGTCGTTATCGTAAGCAATCAAATTGTCGTTTTCAAAGAAAAGGTCTAGTTCTGTTAAACCGTCCGTCAAACCGATGCGATCGCCCTCGTCGAAGTTAAAATCGGTAATGACATCTGCTCCATCTATACCAAATGCTTCATCGTTGCTTCTGAGGACGAATATGTCACCACCGAGGCCTCCCGTGAGCACGTCAACTCCCCGATCGCCTGCTAAGAAATCGTCGCCCTCATTGCCCTCTAAATCGTCGTCTCCTTGCCCTCCCCGCAGGATATCGTTTCCGAACCCTCCGAAGATCAGGTCATTTCCGGCGTCGCCCCTAACTAGGTCGTTGCCATCATTTCCATCCAGGCGATCGTCCTCTTTCCCGCCGTAAATTATGTCATTTCCGCCACCACCACCGATAATATCATTGCCGTTATTTCCTAACAGCCGTTCGTTAGAATCCGACGAACCTCCTATAGTATCGTTGCCATCGAGTCCCCAAACTCCCCAGGGAAAAGACGCCAAATTTCCATTCCCTACGTTAATCTCATCGGGTGTAGCGAATGCCAAAAGACGTGGCCCGCCCCCAGCAAATACAGGAAATCCCGTCACATCGCCAATAAGATTGTTAACCGTTAAAGCCATAACTATGTCCTTTCAAAAATCCTCTTAGCTGTATTATACATTTTAATTATTCTATTGCCAAATAGCAAGAATTTGGATTTGGGCTGCAATTTTTATTTTCTCAATTAATGACAAGCAACCTGTTGAGCTATAGTCAATTACAATTATCAATACTTCGGTTACGCGATCGTATCAGTTACCAATTCCCAATTCCCAATTACCAGGGCTGTGCTTCATTCAACCCAAACCTGCTATATATCTCGCCTTTTAGTCAAATAGCATTAGTTGCTGACCACGAATTTCAAAGGTGGTACCCGCCACGTGATTTATCGGTGGAATCAATTCTTTAATCGAAAATCGAAAATCAGAAGAGCCCCCGCATTTATCCCTAGGGTCAATTCTTTAATCTAAAATAGAAAATCTAAAATCGATTGACACTATCCGCTACTGTCTACCGCTTATAATGGGTGTTACCCCCCAGGCAGTAAACACGTTAATATCACCTATAACGTCGAGACTGAGAGGTTGTTTGTGAATAAAAGTAAAAGTCCCTGGGCCCATCCTCCGAGAAAAAACCCAGTTTCCGATACCCATACACAAACTTTACAAACAGGATATAAGCTCTTTACAAAGCCATAATCGCCGATCGCTGACATTTTTTGGCAAAATCCACTGCTTTCAGGTGTTTTACTCATGTCTACTCCTAAATCGTCTTCCCATCAAAACAACAACTCCGTAAAATCACTGCCAGCGACAGATATCGTCCCAACAAAGCCAGACAGTAACAATCTGCCCAGCGAACCAAGTATAGAACAGCTACTGGAAGCTTTGGCGGGCCAAGTACCCAGTCAATCTTCAGAAATTGAACCCTTGAAAACGTGGAAACAAGATTTACAGCGATTGTTTCAATTTCTCGGCGATCGCCGCGTTTTAATCGCAGTAATGCAACCAGGAACTTTTGCCCTGCGGTACGCTAACGCGGCATTTTGTCGCTTGGCAGGTTGGGAGGAAACGTCCTTGGCAACTCAATCTACCAACGGTTTGTTTGCAGAAACCGACATCACTCTGCTGCAACTATTCGAGGATGGGGACGGCAAAACAGCAGAACAATTGTACCGCCGCCACCTTTTGCACTGGGTATTTAAGCAATATTATCAAATTGACATCGACGGTTTACGGGTGCTAGAAGAACCTGTCATGGCGAGTATAAAAAATCCCAAACACAGAGAACCCAGATTTATAGAATTTTGGCTGGGTTCGGAACAGTTGAAAATTACTCGAATTGACTCAAAAATAGATGAATTTGCGGATATTTCTTTAAGATTAATGCCTGTAGCGGAACGGGAAGCTTGGCTGATGCAGCCGAATCAACTGGAGAATTTAGCCGATCGATTGCAGTTGGATAATTATCGCGTAGAAGGCTTGCTGTTGCTAGAAGGTTTTGATGTCACTGTGCAGGAGCAAATTCGGCGGCTGACTCAGTTATTGATCGATCAAGATTCGATGCTGCGGCCAGAGAAATTTGAGAGAATCGATCGGTGTTTGCGATCCCTCTTCCATGCTGACGGCACTTTGCTGCTGCGCCCCGACGGCGAACAGGTACAGCTATTAGTTGCAAAAGACGGCCAACATTTGCAGCCGATTCTTTATTCAATGCACTCCCTAGAAGCTTCTCACTTTTTGAAGGCCACAGCAGCAAATCAAGTTTGGAATGTGCCAGACTTGCGTAGGGAGTGCGAAACCGAGTGCGATCGAACTTTGCGGAGAATGGGAACTCGATCGATGCTGCTGGTGCCCCTCGTAGTCAAATCCGTCACCCGCGAGGGGTGCGGGCAGCGGATTTTGGGTGTTGTGGGGCTGTTGTGCGATCGGCCAAACCACTTCAACGGCATTGACGCTCAACACGCCCAAGAACTCATTCCCGCCTTCATTGCAGCCCTGCGGCAAGCCATCCAGGAGCGGTTTACCCACATTCACAACATCCACCCCGCAGTCGAGTGGCGGTTCGCCCAAGAAGCAGAAAGGCGAAGTTGGGGACTGCCTCCAGAAACAATCGTATTTGCTGACGTTCATCCGCTATACGGAATTTCGGACATTCGCGGTTCTAGCGACGAAAGAAACCGAGCCATTCAAACTGATTTGCTCGAACAATTTCGCTTAGGTTTAGTCATAGCTGATGCTGTTTGCGAAACACAAACTACCCACCTCGGCGAGCAACTGCGGCTCGACTTGCTCGACTACATCGAGCATTTAAAACAAAAAGTAACAGTCGATATGGAGGTGCGAGCAGCCGAATATTTAAACGAGCGTTTAGAAGTATATTTTGACTATTTTGTGCAGTGCGGGCCCAAGGTTCAGGCAGCAGTTAAAGCTTACCAAGCAGCCTGTGAAAATGAGCACAACTGCGTTTACAGCGATCGCAACCGCTACGACCAAATGTTGAACCTAATCAGCACCAAACTTCAAGAAACCTGGGCTCGCTGGCAAGAAAAAATGCAGCAAATTTTGCCTCACTACTGCGATATCGAATGCACCGACGGCATCGATCACATGATTTATGCAGGAAAATCGATCGACCCCACATTCAGCCAGTTTCACCTACACAGTTTACGGTACGAACAACTGCGAGCTATTTGCGATTGCGGCCGCACAGTTTTTCGCCTGCAAGCCGAGTCTCAAATCAACATGGAACTCGCACATTTAGTCTTAGTGCAGAATACCACGATCGACATTTTTCACAACGAAAACACCGAAAAAATGTTTGATGTCAAAGGCACTCGCGACATCCGCTACGAACTTGTCAAAAAGCGGATCGAGAAAGCCGTTGACAAAGACGCACAAGAGCGAATTACCCAGCCAGGAATGTTAACGGTAGTTTATTCAACCGAAGACGAATGGGAAGAGTACCAACAATACTTGCGCTACTTGTCTCGCGAAGGTTGGGTCGAGCCAAAAGTTCAGACCGGCATGGTAGAATCACTGCAAGGAGTCAGCGGTTTAAAATTCGCCCGCGTGCGTATTTTACCTGAACCGGAATCTATTTCTACTATCTGTGAAGTTACGGTAGTCAGCGATTGATAACCCGTTCAATTGCCCGTTTGAGGCCTGCGTGCGATCGCTCCCATCTCCTCCTGTTTGAGGCCTGCGTGCGATCGCTCCCATCCCCCTGAAAAACGGTGCCGCGAAAACATCCGGGACTCACACACAAGACCAATATTACATTTAAGATGTTTGTTGACACCAACGACCAAGCCCACATTGTCACTTCTTGTATATTCCGTGTGATGGGAAATCGCCAAATACACGATCGGAATCACACCAAATCTAGATTAAGTAGTGTTAATCTAATCCCAATTATGTCCTGTAATTTATAACTTAAGTGATGTTAACCTTATCAGAATACCAAATAATTTCTACTCTGCACGAAGGCGTTGAAACAATAATCTATCGCGGACAAACACCGACAGACGCGCCCCCAGTAATTCTGAAAGTCCTCAAAGCCGAATATCCCACCCTCGAAGCCATTACCAGGCTCAAACACGAATATCAAATCAGCCAAAATTTAGACAGCGAACAAATCGTCAAAGCCATCAGGATCGAAACATTTGACCACCGATTAGGAATCGTTTTAGAAGACTTTGGCGGCGAATCCCTCGCCCAACTGCTGGAAAGAGAAACCTTGAGTCTGCAAGCAAAATTAAACATCGCCCTCCAAATAGTCAAAGCCTTACAATACCTGCATTTTCACCACATTATTCACAAAGACATCAAACCCAGCAACATCATAATTAACTCGCAAACAAAACAAGTAAAACTAACCGACTTCGGCATTGCTACACAACTCAACAAAGAAAACCCGCAATTTAACAACCCCAATTCAGTCGAAGGCACCTTAGCCTATATGTCACCCGAACAAACCGGGAGAATGAACCGCACCCTCGACTACCGCACAGACTTTTATTCCCTTGGTATCACATTCTATGAAATGCTGACTGGGAAATTGCCTTTCGGCAGCAACGACCCCTTAGAAATAGTTTACAGCCACATCGCCGTTCAACCAATATATCCCCATCAAATCAATTCACAAATACCTGTCGCCCTTTCAGAGATAGTGATGAAATTGATAGCCAAAAATGCCGAAGATAGATATCAAAGTGCGGCCGGATTGTTAGCAGACTTAGAAATTTCTTTGCATCAGTTAGAAGCCACCGGACAAATTACCGAATTCATCCCCGGACGCTTAGATATTCTCAGCCAGTTGTTGATACCCCAAAAATTGTACGGTAGAGAACAACAAGTCAACGAACTATTAGCAGCATTTGAACGTGTAGGGTCGGGATCACCCAAATCTTTGCCACCCAACCTAAATACAGAAAAACCCGCCCGCCCCAATGCAGAAACTCTTTCAGCCCCATCTTTTCCACCCAACCAAAATACAGAAAAATTCGCCCATTGCCAAAGCGAATTAATGCTAGTATCAGGCTACTCAGGCATCGGTAAATCAGCCGTAGTCAACGAAATTAGCAAACCAATTACCAGGTCAAAAGGTTACTTCATCAGCGGCAAATTTGACCAATTAAAACGCAACATTCCTTATGCCTCATTAATCCAAGCATTTAACTCCTTGCTGCGGCAATTGCTAACCGAAAGTGCACTTTCATTAGAAATATGGCGCACTAAAATTTTAACAGCAGTGGGAACAGAGGGCCAAGTCATTGCCGACGTAATTCCCAAAGTTGAATTAATCATCGGCAAACAGCCAGAAGTCCCAGAACTCGCCCCTATAGAATCCCAAAATCGATTCAATCGGGTATTCAAAGAATTTATTCGCGTTTTCGCCCAAAAAGAACACCCCCTAGTTATCTTTTTAGACGATTTGCAGTGGGCAGATTCAGCAACATTAAAGTTGATGCAAATACTAATAACTGACCCTGACCAGGAATATTTGCTGCTAATCGGTGCCTATCGAGACAATGAAGTTAGTCCGACCCACCCCTTAATTCAGACCGTAGAAGAACTTGAAAAAACTGGTACAATAGTCAACAATATCGTGTTGCAACCGCTTGATTTAGCAAATGTGACGGAATTAGTCACTGAAACACTTAACACTTGCACAGAAAAAGTAACAAATCTAGCCGATTTAATCTGGAATAAAACGGGTGGCAATCCTTTTTTCTTGACCCAATTACTCCAAGCACTTTATCAAGACTCTCTTTTGAAATTTGAATTTGATCGCATTACCAATCAGGGAAATCACAGTGGCTGGTATTGGAGTATCGATGAAATCCAAGCCATAGGAATCACCGATAAAAGTGTGGTGGAACTGGTAGCTTCTCGCATTAAAAAGCTGCCCGAACCCACGCAAGAAGTGTTGAAGCTAGCAGCTTGCGTGGGAGATAAATTTACTCTAGATGTGCTGTCACTTGTTAGCGAAAAGTCAGCTAATACTACAGCAACTGAACTTTATTCAGCTTTACAATCCGGGTTAATTCTGCCATTGAGTGATGCCTATCGCATTCCTTTAGTTTTCGATCGAGCCGAATCAATCAACCTCAAGTTAGACACTTCGCGGGTTAGTTACAAATTTTTGCACGATCGCGTTCAGCAAGCCGCATATTCGCTCATTCCCGAAGACCAAAAGCAATTAACCCATTTAAAAATCGGTCAACTACTGTTACAGAATACTCCACCAGACAAGCTAGAAGAAAACATCTTTGATATTGTCAATCAATTGAATGTTGGAATTGACACGATTAGCCAACAGTCAGAAAAAACTCAGTTGGCACAATTAAATTTAACTGCTGGACGCAAAGCCAAAGCGGCGGCGGCCTATGAAGCTGCTGTTAGGTATTTGCGGGTTGCTATGGAATTATTGCCGGCAGATTCTTGGCAATGTCACTATGACTTAACGTTAGAAATCTACGAGTCAACAGCCGAAGCTGAATACTTAAATATCAACTATGAAGATTCAAGAAAGCTGGTTGATGTTGTACTGCAAAAAGCTAAAACTTTACTCGAAAAAGTGAATGTTTATGAACTTCAAATCCAGTCTTATAACGCTCAAAATAGAGTGGTAGAAGCACTAAATACAGGACTGGAAGTGCTGAAACTGTTAGGCATTTCTTTTCCTCAAAATCCCCACGCGCTACATATTATGGCGGGACTGAGTAATACCAAACTGAGCTTGGGATTGAAACGAATTGAGGATTTAGCTAACTTGCCAGAAATGATTGATCCCGAAAAACAAGCAGCCATGCGGATTTTATCAGGGATTCTCAGCAGTGCTATTCAGGCAAAACCCCCACTGATACCGCTGCTGGCATTTAGGATGGTCAAGCTGTGTATTAAATACGGTAATTCGCCTTATGCAAGTATTGCCTACGTTTATTATGGCGTAGTTATGTGCAAGCTAGGGGACATTAGTTTGGCATACCAATTCGGTCAACTAGCAATTAGGCTGTTAGACAAATTTCCCTCCCGTTCAATCAAAAGTAGAGTTTATGCAACATTTGGTTCTTTTATTCACCACTGGAAAGCCACTCTCAAGTCAGGATTAGGCGATCTAAAAGAAGGTTTTAAAAATGGGATGGAAACTGGAGATTTGGAATTTGCTGGTTATGCTATAGGTGCATATTGCTTAAACCAACTGTCGATAGGAGAGCCTCTTGATTTGGTGGAGCAGGAAACTGGTAAATATATGAAACTAATGCAGCAATCTCAACTTGAAATGGCTGTACAGTATATAAGTATAGGCAGGCAGACAGCGCTCAATTTGCGCGGTCAAGCTGTCGAGCCCTGTCATTTAGTCGGTGAGAGATTTAATGAAATCAAAACGCTCCCCATTTTAATAGAATCTAAAAACTTTTTTTTAGTTGGTTTGGTTTATCATGCCAAAACTCAGCTTAATTTTATATTCAAAAACTATGCTCAAGCATTAGAAAATTCAAGGTTATTTGAGAAACATGAGGAGTCTGTAGCCGGATTCGATGTGGTTGCTCTGAATAATTTTTACTCATCTCTCAGTATGATAGCTTTGTATCCAGCAACTGGCAAAGAGGAACAAAAGCAATATTTGGAAAAAGTGTTGCAAAACCAAAAGAAAATGAAAAAATGGGCAGTTCATGCTGCGATGAATTATCAACACAAATACGACTTGGTTGCAGCGGAAAAAGCGCGAGTGTTGGGGCAAAATACCGAAGCAATGGATTTGTACGATCGCGCAATTGAGGGAGCCGCAAAAAACGGTTACATTCAAGAGGAAGCATTAGCCTATGAATTAGCAGGAGAATTTTATCAATATTTGGGTAAAGAGATAGTTTCTCAAGCATATCTGACTAAAGCCTATTATGGATATATCCATTGGGGAGCCATCGCTAAAGTTAAACACTTAGAATCAACACATCCTTTCTTAGCAGCACAGACGCGCACAATTCCAACCCCAACCCTCGATGTCACCCGCACTACCACGGGAAATACTACCAGTAGTAGTTTAGGCGATTTATTAGACTTAGCTACTTTTATTAAGTCGGCGCAAGCCATTAATGGTGAAATTGTTCTAGAAAAATTGTTGACCAAATTAATCAAAATTATTTTAGAAAATGCAGCGGCTCAAAAAGTAGTGCTGCTGCTGGTGAAAAACGAGATCCTCTGCATAGAAGCTACTGGAAGTTTTGCGGAGGATAAAGTGACACTCTTACCCTCTATTCCCGTAGAAAATAGTCAAGATGTTCCCCTGTCTGTGATTAATTACGTACACCGCAGTCAAAAGCATCTAGTTTTAGACAATGCGACTGTCGCGGAACCTTTTAACGTAGATGCCTACATTCAGAAATATCAACCCAAATCAATTCTCTGTTTGCCGATTATTTATCAATCTCAGCGGCGCGGAATCATTTATTTAGAAAATGCTTTGACAGTAGGAGCTTTTACAGCAGAGAGAGTTGAAGTATTCAAAGTGTTAATTTCTCAAGTTGCTATTGCTGTAGAAAATGCTGGTTTGTACGCGCGGGAGAAAGAAAAATCTCAACAGTTAGAAAAATCTTTCAATGAATTGCAACAGGCGCAACTGCAACTCATTCAAAGCGAAAAAATGTCTGCTCTCGGCAACTTAATTGCAGGGGTTGCTCACGAAATTAACAATCCGCTTGGTTTTATTGCGGGCAATCTTGATGCTGCTGCTGAGGCGAGCTTAGATTTGATTGATTGCTTACAACTTTACCAAGAAAAATTCCCTAATCCTGGAGATGAATTACAGGATAAAGCATCAGAGATTGATTTAGAATATTTGATTGAAGATTTGCCGAAAATGCTTTTATCTATGAAATCAGGTACAGAGCGCATCCGCAATATTAGCAAGTCTTTGCGGACTTTTTCCCGCGCTGACACTGCGAATAAAGTGTCAGCAAATATTCATGAGGGGATCGACAGCACTTTGATGATTTTACAGTATCGTCTGAAAGCTAAAGATACTCGCCCCGCGATTAAAATTATCAAAGAATACGGAGATATCCCGTCAGTTAAATGTTATTTTGGGCAACTGAATCAGGTATTTATGAATTTGCTGGCAAATGCGATCGAGTGTTTTGACGAATTCAATCAGGGTCGCACTTACGCTGAAATTGAAGCTTTACCGAATACGATCGCCATTATCACTCATCTCTCGGAGGATAACAACAGCGTGGTGATTAAAATCAAAGATAACGGTCAAGGGATGTCATCGGAGATCAAGTCGAAAATATTTGACCATTTATTTACTACCAAAGGAGTAGGAAAAGGTACGGGTTTGGGGTTGTCTATCAGCAGGCAAATTGTCGAAGAAACCCACGGCGGTAAACTAACTTGCGAATCGGTGCTGGGAGAAGGTTCGGAATTTGCGATCGCCCTTCCTTTGAATTAAAATCATGGAACTATGGCGTGTTTTAAAACCCGGATATCCCCCCTAACCCCCCTTAATAAGGGGAGGATAAGAGCCTGCTCAAAGTCCCCTTTTTAAGGGGGATTTAGGGGGAGCGAGACTCGGCTAAAAACGGAATAACACATATATGAAAATTTGTCAATGCCTAATTATTTCTGAAAAAGTCCGCTGTTGGCAGTCTACATTCGGCAGTATGCAGTTACATTATTAGCTAAATGTAATAACTATATTTGATAGGAGTTTTTCGAGTGAACGCTGCCGAACAAGCCAAAAATATAGAAGTTGCCAGCAAAATTGCTGCGGTTGTTAATTTATTCAAGTCGGAATTCCCGGACGCAAAAGTCGATTTGAAACCTTGGATGAATGACGAGGATACCAGAGAACTTGTAGATCCAGATTCGATCGACATTGGCTTCCATTTTCCAGGTAGAAGTCGCTTGTTGCAAAGCCGCAGCATTTTGATTCAAATCCGATTTTACCAAGATCCGGTGGAAGGATATCGGCGGGCGATCGGAGTTGAGGCCGCCGGTTACGATCATAGTGGTCAGCAGTGGCACTTTTCTACTGTGGAAAATTGGAATTTTCTCGGCCTAACCGAACCTGCGGTGGAGTCGGCGCAAAAACTCAAAGACTTTTGCCAGCAGATTTTTGATTTGTTTAATCAATCAATCGATTTTAGATTTTAGATTTTAGATTTTAGATTGAAGGTCAATCGGCGATTGAAATCGGGCAACCACGGGGGGATTGCCCCTACGGAAACGAAGGTGGATTTGGTATTAGTCCCGATTGTCGCAATTGTCGATCGACTTACAGCCAACTGGATAAACAGATTTGTAAGTAGTCGATCGCTTGCCAAACAAAGTATAGCGGTTATCGCGGACTTGTTCGTACACGCGATCGCCCATCCACTTCATCCCCGGCATTGCCCGATAAGCAGCCACAAAAACCTCGCCAGCAGGCAATATCCGTCCGATTTCCTCCGCCGCATCGCTGCCCTGCCAGCGTCGTTCGGGGGTGTTGCTATCTATCAAAATCATCCCCATTTCGCAGTCTTCAGACGTAATCCCAAAGCGATTTAATTGCTCTAAATCTTGCATAAAAATATACTCAAAGTTCTGGCCTTTATCTAAATTTTCTAGTAACTGCACCAAGGTAACGCAGAGATTGCAATTGCCGTCGTAAATTACGTTATATTTCATTAGTTGACTGTTGACTGTTGACTGTTGACTACTGACTACTGACTACTGACTATTCCCTACAGGAATCTCGATCGCAAATTCCGTACCTTGACCCGGTGCAGAATCGCAATGAAGCTGCCCGCCGTGCTTTTCCACTACAATTTGATAGCTAATAGACAGCCCCAAACCAGTACCTTTACCGGGTTCTTTCGTAGTAAAAAACGGATCGAACAGCCTTTCGTGAACATCTATCGGAATCCCCGGGCCGTTGTCAGCAATCCTAATCACAATATGAGAAGGATGCCGAATCGAAGCATCAGAAACAGCAGAATCTGGTGGCATCAAAGCATCCTGTTCATATTTTACATCAGTACAAATCCGCAGCGTCGGCGAAGGACAATAAGGAATAAGCGCCTGTTCCCCCTGCGCCCACTGTCCAGTCTCCATTGCCTCTTCCAAAGCATCAATTGCATTGCCGATAATATTCATAAATACCTGATTCAACTGTCCTGCATAACACTGTACGCGGGGCAAATTCCCGAACTCTTTGATCAGTACAATTTTAGGATGCCCTGCCGTTTCTTTCAACCTGTGTTGCAAAATCAACAAAGTGCTTTCAATCCCTTCGTGAATATCCACCTGCTTTTGTTCGGCTTCATCTAATCGCGAAAAATTCTTCAGTGACAGCACAATTTGACGAATTCGCTCTGCTCCCATTTTCATCGAATTTAAGAGGTTCGGCAAATCTTTGAGCAGAAAATTTAAATCAACATCATTTATTTCTTGTTGAATTGCCGATGTTGGTTGCGGGTATTCCTGCTGGTAAAGTTGCAGCATTTTTAGCAAGTCTTTAAAGTAATCGTCAGCGTGCATGACGTTGCCGTAAATAAAGCTAACTGGATTGTTGATTTCGTGAGCAACGCCAGCGACTAATTGCCCCAAACTTACCATTTTTTCATTTTGAACCATCATGCTTTGAGTTTTATGCACATCCCGCAGGGCTTTTGCCAATTCTTGATTTTTAGCCCTCAATTGACTTTCGGAAAGTCGCACCGCTTCTTCTGCGTGTTTGCGATCGGTAATATCTTTACGAATTGCTACATATTGATGGGGTTCGCCGTTGGTATTTAAGAAAGGTACAATGGTAGTATCCAACCAGAATAATGTGCCATCTTTAGCTTGATTTTTCATTTCTCCTCGCCAAACCTTTCCCTGGCGGATGGTTGACCAAAGCTCCTTGAAAAAATCGGCTGAGTGATAGCCAGAATTGACAAGTCTGTGGGTTTTGCCAATCAGTTCTTCTCGGGAATATTTAAAGAGTTCGCAAAATTGATCGTTGACATAGGTAATGGCTCCGAATTCGTCGGTATTCGAGACAATTGCCGATTGATCCAAAGCAAATTTTTCAAATTCCAACTCTTGGAGAGTTTGGCGCAATTCTGCTTCTGCTTGTTTGCGATCGCTAATATCGGTAATCATCCGCAACACCCCGGAAAATTCGCCCTCACCGTCGAACATCGGCGTCGCCGAGACGATCGCCCACAAGTGAGATCCGTCTTTGCGAGTAAACTTAAAATCGTGGCGTTCGCGAATGCCTTGCCGCCGGCGCTGGACGTAACTTTCTGCTATTTTCCTAGACTCGCAGTCGATAAACTCAAATAGCGATCGCCCCAGCATTTCCTCCACAGTATACCCCAGCATTTCGGCCATCATGCTGTTAGCAAAAGTCGTGATACTTTCGCTGTCAAACATCCAAACGCCCTCCGAAGCCGTCTCGACAATGCAGCGGTAATAATTCTCCCTCTCCCTGACTGTTGCCTCTGCTTGCTTGCGATCCGTAATATCAGTTTGTACCGCAATAAAACCTTCTAGTTCGCCATTTTCTTGATAAATTGGGGCGATCGAAAGCGCCACCCAATAACCCTTTCCATCCTTGCTGTAATTGTAGATTTCCTGATTAAACGGCACGCCCGCAGCCAAAGCAGATCGCAGTTGAGCAATAGTTAGCGGGTCTGTTTGAGCGCCTTGCAGTACATCACCCGGTTTTTTTCCCTGCATTTCTGCCAGCACATAACCACTAATCCGAGTAAATCCTTCATTCACCCATTCAATGCAGCCTTGAGCATCAGTAATAATCACACCATTTTGCGTTTTTTGAGCCACAATGGCCAAGCGCAACAATTCTGTTTCAGTTTTTTTGCTTTCCGTAATATCTTCAGCAATACCCAAAATGTACTTAGGCGCGCCCGATTCGTCAAACAAAGGAACTTTTTTTGTGTGCAAAATCCGCTTGCCTCGGTGCGGAAGTTCGATAGTTTGTTCGGGCAAATCTACGCCTTTTCTAGTTTCCAGCACTTCTAAATCTTGTGCTTGCAAGTAATTGGCCTGAACTGACTCCAACAAGTCAGCAGCATTGTTTAAAATCACTTCATCCCTGGAATAGCCAAACAATTCTTCGCTAGCAGTATTCCAATAAATAAATTTTTGCTCTACAGCATCTTTAATAAAGACGCTAATTGGTAGATTTTGCAGTACCGCATTCAGAAAATCTTGAGTGTTTCGCAGGTTTTCCTCAGCTCGCTTTCGTTCCGTAATATCCAAAATTACTCCGTCGAGATAAACAACCCGACACTGAGAATTTGCGATCGGCGAAACCGGCGAAACCACAGCCGACAAAAAGCCCTCAATTTCCCCTTGTTCCTCTTGTTTTCCTCTATCCTCTTCCGCCTCGCAGCAAACAGCTTTGCCTTTTTCGTAAACCCAGCTAATAGCGCCGTCAGCCCGGACAATCCGGTATTCAAGGATGTACGGAGTTCTGGTTTCTACACTTTTTTTGACAGTAGCATCCACATTTTTGCGGTCTTGAGGATGGATAATGCTGGCAAAAGAACGGACGCGATCGTTGATAAAATCAGAAGAAGGATAGCCTGATATTTCTTGAACAGCCTCGCTCAAAAACGCCATTGTGCGTGTTAATTCCTCCTCGTCCGTATACTCGCAGGTACAGCGGTAGACAGCACCAGGAATATTAGCTACTAAATTTTTATATTTTTCTTCGCTTTTTAACAAAGATGAGCCGTCTTCCTTATTGCGATCGCCGTTCTTAAATTTAGAAGAATTAGAGGAAATTTGCATGATTTTTTCACTTGTGAGTGCGGGGGCAAGTGTTAGAGTAGATTACCCTATAAAAAGTAAATTAAATTGGCGAAATAATTCGTTATAAACTAATATAGTACAAAATTAGTTCTGCGAACATTCAGAAAATTTGAGGGTGGCTAATAGGTAGAGCTAATCAAGGCTAGAGATGTAGAAAAGAGTTCGGAAACGCATTATCTAACGGATTGAACGCATTTAACGGATGGATGTTGAGGTTCGAGGGAAACAGGGAAGATTTTCCCCTTTCTCGTTTTCCCACTCCCCCTCTCTCCCCATCTCTCCATCTCTTCCACTCCCACTCCCCCAATCTCCCCCTTCCCCACTCCCTCACTCTCGTTAGAATAAGATAAGTTTCCTTGCTACCGACCAGCCCCTCAAACAAAACACCATGACTCAACAACAACCCCGGATTTGCATTCTCGGCGGAGGCTTCGGCGGACTCTACACAGCCCTGCGCTTGAGTCAGTTACCCTTCTCCAAAACCGAAAAACCCGAAATAGTCCTAGTTGACCGCCGCGATCGATTTTTGTTCGTTCCCCTGCTGTACGAACTCCTGACCGGCGAACTCCAAACCTGGGAAATTGCCCCCCCGTTTGCCGAACTATTGGAAAACACAGGTGTGCGCTTTTGTCAAGGTACTGTCTCCGGCATCGATGTGGAGCAAAAGCGAGTGCAGTTACACGACGGGCCAGAAATTCCGTGCGATCGCCTGGTTTTAGCTTTAGGCGGCAAAACCCCTCTAGATATGGTCAAGGGTGCGGTTGAATATGCTTACTCGTTTCGCACTCTCGACGACGCCTACCGCTTAGAAGAAAGACTGCGGTTTTTAGAAGCCAGCAACACCGACAAAATTCGGGTGGCGATCGTCGGCGCCGGTTATTCGGGAGTAGAATTAGCTTGTAAATTAGCCGATCGACTCGGAGAAAAAGGTCGCGTGCGGTTAGTTGAGCAAAGCGACATGATTCTGCGGACATCACCGGAGTTTAACCGCGAAGCCGCCACCCAAGCTTTAGAAAAACGGAAAGTGTGGATCGACTTAGAAACAGCAGTAGAGGCGATCGAAGCAGACACAATATCCTTACTTTACAAAGGACAATTAGATGTTCTCCCCGTAGACATAGTGCTGTGGACAGTAGGAACTCAAGTTAGTCAAGCAGTGCGATCGCTACCCCTCAAACAAAACCAGCGCGGTCAATTAATAGTCAATCCGCAGATGCAAATTATCGACCATCCAGATATATTCGCCTTGGGAGACTTAGCTGAATGTCACGATGCAAATGGTCAAAAAGTCCCCGGAACAGCCCAAACAGCCTTCCAGCAAGCTGACTACACCGCATGGAACATTTGGGCCTCCCTGACCGGCCGCCCATTACTTCCTTTCCGCTATCAGCCCCTAGGAGAAATGATGACATTAGGAAATGATAACGCCACCCTAGCCGGTTTAGGAATTAAACTCGACGGACAACTAGCCCACATTGCTCGCCGCTTAGCTTATCTCTATCGGATGCCAACATTTGACCATCAGCTAAAAGTTGGTTTCAATTGGATTAGCAAGCCGATTCAGGATTTGCTGAAAAGTTAGTTAACTGTTAACGGTTAACTGTATTTCTTAGTCCGCGCAGGCGGACTTTGTTTGTATAGTAGCGGTTTAAGCCACCCAAAAACCTGACAAATAACAAATAAGAAATAACAAATAACAAATGACCAAAGTAATTTTTTTAGACGCCGCAGGTACACTATTTGATGTTCGCGGTAGCGTCGGCGAAGTCTACGGAGAACTAGCCAAGAGTTTTGGAGTAACAGTTAAAAGCGAAGAGTTAAATGCAGCCTTTTTCCAAAGTTTCGCCTCAGCAAGCCCGATGGCATTTCCAGGGAGAGAAACGGCAAAAATTCCCCAATTAGAATTTGAGTGGTGGCAAACAGTTTCCGCAAAAGCATTCCAAATAGCAGGCATTTTCCAGCAATTTTCTGACTTTCCCAAATTCTTTGTCGAACTCTACGCTCATTTTGCCACCGCCGAACCTTGGTTCGTCTATCCCGACGTATTGCCAGCATTAAATAAGTGGCAGCAACAAGGAATAGAATTAGCAGTAGTCTCGAATTTCGATTCCAGAATTTATGCAGTATTAAAAGCACTAAATTTAGCTGAATATTTCACATCAGTGACAATTTCCACCGAAGTTGGCGCAGCCAAACCCGATTCTCAAATTTTTACCGCCGCTTTGCAAAAGCACAACTGCATTGCGGAGAATGTGTTGCATATCGGCGACAGCTTCAAAGCTGATTATTGTGGTGCTAAAAATGCGGGATTAAACGCAATTTGGTTGAATCGCCAACAGGAAAAAATCAATTCAGGCAAATTGCCTTTAAGTGAAACAAAAATAGAAGTGTGCAGCAGTCTTGATTTTATAATCGAGGTTCTTAAATAGAGGACTTAGCGATAATGTGTAGGGTGCGTCGCTGTCAGAGATTCAATAAAAATTGGAGAGTATAGATGGCGACGCACCTTACTATAGCTTTTACATGAATTTTATGAGGTTAAGGTTAGGATTTTTATGAATTGACTTTGAGAGCTGTTTATTGAATAATATGAGTAATTTAACCGCAGAGAGCGCAGAGGGCGCAGAGGAAGAGAAGAGAAATGTGATGTGATTTTTATATCTAATTTTTACTGGGAAGGAACTCTATGGAACCTCGACTCACTCAAACTCAGTTAGCACAGGTAGTCGCTGAAATCGACAAGTTATCGCAGCAGCGCGAGTTAGAATTGGAACCAGATCAGGTAAGAGAAATTTTACGGGAGTTGAATCTGCCTGATGAGCTTTTAGAAGATGCGATCGCCCAAATGCGCCGCCGCGAAGTCCTAGAAAAACAGCAGCGACGCAACCGCTGGATCGCGATCGCCTCGACAGCGTGTGTCATATCTGCGATCGGTATAGGTGTACTGTTCGGGCAAAATCAGCAACAAAAAACTGCTCAAGTTGTGGGAGGAGAAGACCGAATTTCCCTATCTCAAAAGGGCGGTGACAGCCTCACTCAAGTCAATCGTCAAATTAATCCCCGCATCTACTATCAGGTGACGTTGCAAAATGCTCCGATCGGCAATGAGTTGTCTCTGCAATGCGATTGGATTAATCCTAGCGGTGACATTGTTCATCAGGGCAGGTATCAAACTCGCACGATCGATACTGCGGTTTGGAATACGCACTGCTTTTACGATCTCGGATCTGCTGCTGCCCCAGGCAAATGGGAAGTTCGGATGTCCCTGGATGGGCGCGCGATCGGCAGTGAACCTTTCACGGTGAAATAAATAGACTTATCCAAAAAAGCCTGTTTTGAACAGGCTTTCCGGCCTGTTCCACAATGATTATTGGAGATATCTAAATAGACTTATCCAAAAAAGCCTGTTTTGAACAGGCTTTCCGGCCTGTTCCACAATTATTGGAGATATCTAATCTAAATAGACTTATCCAAAAAAGCCTGTTTTGAACAGGCAAGATGCCTGTTCCACAATAATTATTGGAGATATCTAATGGGTGCGATCGACAAACCTTCACATTTTATCGGCTATTGGGGACTGGACGATCGCACAAAAACTCTCAGCCGTTTAGTCCCAGATTACTGCATTCGGCAGGGCAAATTATCAGAATGGGCGATCGCCTCTGCATCTGTACTCACGGCTGACACAGTGACGCTGAATGCTTGCGGGCGATTTGGGCCAACCGATTTACCGGGAGATGCTTGGGCGGCGGTAGAAGCGAAACAGCTACGGCTGGGGCGCGATCCGTTTGGGCGAGTGCCGCTTTATTGGATGCAGTTGCGAGAAACGATTTGGTTTTCGACGCAAATGCAACTGCTGCTACCGCTGATTGCTTCCTCTCAAATTAGCCCGATCGCCCTACACAGTTATGCTTGCTTTTCCTACGTGCCCACGCCGTTAACGCCGATCGAGCAAATTTCATCCGTAGCAGCCGGAAGCGAGATGATTTGGGAAATTGCCGATATTAAGGATCTGCCGAAAGTGAGATCGCTGTCTTCAGCTTGGCAAGAAGCGCCCCAACTACTGCGCCGTGAGGATGAGGCGATCGCACAATTGCAAGGGCTGTTGCAACAGGCGATCGATCGACAAGTGGCCGATTTGCCGATCGACGAACCCGTGGGCGTTTTACTCTCCGGTGGCATCGATTCTTCCCTGGTGACGGCGCTGCTAGTGAAAGCAGGCTTACAAGTGCGCGCCTATGCCCTCGATTTTGGTGTCGAAGCCTATTCCGAACTGCCCTATGCCCAACAGGTGGCGGACTTTTTCCAGATTCCGCTGATCCGGGTGGCGGCGACGGGTGATGCAGTGTTGCGGGCGATCGGGCCAACCGCCAAAGCCCTCGATTTACCCTATGGAGATGGCACGACGGCTGCACTGTTTTTGCTCAAACAGGCGGCGGCGCAAGACGTGCGAGTTGTATTCAATGGCGAGAATGGCGATCAGCTATTTGCCGGATGGACAAACAAGCCTTTGATTGCAAACGGAGTTTACAGTGCAGAACATCCCGCCGGAGGAGAAACTTTTGAACAGCAGTATTTGCGGACGTTTCAGAGATTTTATGGTTATGAAAAACAGATTTTTTCGCCACAAATGCTCGATCGCATCCAGTCTCACGATTTGAGCGTTTATCTGCAAGACGCGATCGATCCCGAAACCTGTCCTTCCCTGCTAGCGAGGCTGCGGCGCGCTTCGCTGATGCTCAAAGGTGCCCAAAATATTCAGCCGAGGGCAACGGCATTGGCGTTTGCTTGCGGTTTGTGGGTGCGATCGCCCTTCTGCGACCCCGACCTCACAGCATGGACGTTTCAACTCCCTGGCGAGCTTCTACTGCAAGGTGCGTGCGAAAAATACATCCTCAAAAAAGCCTCCGAACGCTGGCTGCCGCCGGAAATTATCTGGCGGGAAAAGCGCGGGATGGGAGTCCCGTTGAAGGTTTGGTATTACCGGGAGTTTTGGGCTGCGATCGGCGATCGGCTGAATCCGAATGTGTTGCGATCGCAAAATTGCTGGCAGCCCCATTTGGCCGACTCGATGTTATCGGGACAACTCGGAGTTACCATGCGCGATCGCTATATTGGCAATAATCTCTGGTTGCTGCTGATGTGGCAGGCATGGCGAACCGAGGTTTTAGGCGAAATTCCGGTTAAGCGATCGCTGGATCATGTGTTTTGGTTGCCACCTGCGATCGGACAGCGCATTTGGAAATATCGAAGGAGGTTGACAGTTGACAGTTGACAGTTGATTTTACAATCTTCCCTGTTCCGAACATCCGTTAAATCCGTTAAATAATCCGTTGCCGAACATCCGTTACATCCGTTACATCCGTTACAAAATCCGTTGCCGAACTTCTTCTATATGACTGAATCTTTGCTACAGAATGAAACCAAAACTCATTCGCCGCCGTTCTCCGAAGCAATGGCCCAGCGACTTTTGTCAACTTATGGTTCGCCTTTATATGTGTATCAGGCCGATATCCTCCGTCAAACCCTTGACGATATTACGCGATCGATCGACTATCCGCACGTTCAGTTTCATTTTGCTAGCGTCACCAACGGCAATATTGCTCTGTTGCAATTGATTCAGCAAGCTGGTTGGGGGCTACACGCGAATACACCGGGGGATGTTTTTTTGGGACTGAAAGCCGGTTTTACGAGCGATCGCATTGTCTACACCGGCAGTAACCTCAACAGGGCTGATATTCAGCAATTGATCGAGTGGAAGATTGAGCGATTTAACTTCGATTGTCTGTCCCAACTCCAAGATTTTTGCGAATATTCCGGGAGTCAACCGCGATCGATCCGTGCCGAAATTGGACTGCGCCTCAACTCACCGGAATTGACGGGAGACAGTCGGATTGGAGTACGTGCCGCCGAATTCGAGAAAGCCAACGAAATCGCGCAGCAGCAGGGGTTGAGGATTACCGGATTGCATTTTTATAGGGGGACTGGAACTAACGCCACGAGTGCTTTTACGCAGGCGATCGATCGCCTAATTGCGATCGCCCAACTGTTGCCCGATTGGCGAACCCTCGATTTTGGCGGTGGTTTTGGCTATCCCTATCGAGGCGGTGCGGTGTTTGACTGGCGGGAGTTTGGTGCGGCGATTACTGAACGATTGAGTGCGCTATCTCGCCCGATCGAGTTGGTGATTGAACCGGGACGATCGGCGATCGCAGGTTGTGGCGTTTTGCTTGCGAAAGTTGTGTCGGTGAAGTGGTTGGGCGATAGGCAAATTGTCGGCGTGGATACGACTGTATCAAATCTATCGGTACCTGCGGTGCACGGGGGCTATCGGGCGATCGCGACTTGGGAAACCGACGATGTATCGCGGTATGAAACGGATATTTGCGGCAACACGACTTATTCGCGGGATTATTTGGGGCGCAACTGTTGGCTACCGAAACTCAAAATTGGAGATGCGATCGCGATTTTGGATAGCGGGGCTTACGGCTATGCGATGTCGTCGCATTTTCTGCACCGCCCCCGCCCTGCTGAGGTGTTGATTGATGCTAAGGGCGATCGATTAATTCGACAGCGAGAAGACTATTCTATCTTGTTAAACGGGCAAGTATTTTAAACCTGAGATGTTACACCATTCTTAAGAACAGGCAAGATGCCTGTTCCACAATAAATAAATTGTCTTGTGGAACAGGCATCTTGCCTGTTGCTGACAATGGTGTAACATCTCGGTTGTAACGAAGTTATCTCTCTTCACTTCCTCTGCGCCCTCTGCGGCCTCTGCGGTAAAATCATTCCAAAACAACCGTCAACGATATAAATCCATTAAATCAATCAGGAGTAACCGAAATGGGAATGAAATGCGTCCAGTGTAATACCGATAACAATTTGCGCGATCGTACCAGGAACTCAGGTCGCTGTAAACAGTGCAACCATCCGTTTGTCTTTGAACCCACTACCGTCACTGATAAAAAGTTGGCATTCACCGATCCCTTTTTCAAAAAGGCGATCGAGAATATTTCCGGCCAAAATATGTTGTTTTTTACGCACAAACAGTTTTTGTATTTTATTGACCAAAAGCTTAAATCTCGCGTACCCGAAATCAGTTGGATTTTGACCTACTTCTTTTTTAGCGTATTTGCGGGAACCTTCTGCCTTACCTTCGCTATTGCTATTTTTCCCTCACAATTCGCAGTTATTATTACCTTCGCTCTCTACAATTTGATTTGGATATGGCTATTGTTCAACTACAGCAAATCTCCTGCTCAAGGTCTTCGCGGCAGAAGAAATAATGCTAAAAACCTCCAGATTTTAGGGGGAATTATTTTAGTGCTGGGCATTGCAGGAAGCCTAATATTTGATTATTCTTCAGGATACATCGTAGCGATTACACTAGGGCTATTTTCCTACTGGCTCGGCATTTCACAAAAAAAACGCCCACAGATAACTGGTGAAGAATTTCTTGTCAATCAAGCGCAGAGTGATAAATGGCTGCGAGACTGGCAAACAGTGAACGGTACACTAGAAAAACTCCTCCCTGCACCTCGCCAAGAAGCTTTACCCGCCAGCATCGATCGCGAAGTTAGCGCCTACAGTTTCGATCGCGCAATTATCTGTGACAGTGACGAAATAGCTCAATTCCTCATTGCCAACAACGTCCATTTTGAAAACAACTGCGCCATTCTTAGTATTAGTGGCTATCCCCAAAGCATCTTCAGTACCGTGATTGAAATGCTGCGGCGCAATACCGATTTAAAAGTCTATGCACTGCACAATGCGAGCCCTGCAGGAGTTCGCTTGGTAAATCAACTGCGAACTAATCCAAACTGGTTTGCGAATCAAGCGGTGACAATTTTTGATTTAGGCATTTCTCCCCGTCAAATCTTAGCAACCCGCGATATGTTTGTGCAGCAATCTCAAACAATGGCACAAACAGCCCGTCAATTACCCGACGCTGTAAGGCAAGGTTTAACAGCAGAAGAACTAGCATGGCTGGAAGCCGGCAATTTTGTGGAATTGGAATCGTTTACGCCGCAGCGGTTGTTGCGCGTGGTGAATTATGGACTTGCTCAGAGTGGCGATCCGCAGGGTAACGAGGGCTTAATATTAGTGGATGATAATGTTGGATACGGCGGCGGCTATGTGTTTGTCTCCGATAGTTTTGGTTAGGGCGTGTTTTCAAACTTGATATTAGACTTATTAATAATAAGCTTAAAAAGTCTTGAAACTTAGTCTGAATAAGATGTTTAGCTATTTTTAGTTAAAATCATAAAAAGCTTATCTTTGTAAGGGCTTCAGCGATTTTAAAATGAGGAGCAAAAAAGCTGAGATTAACTCGGTGAGTAAAGGTTTCAAATTTTTAAATTTCCCCCCACGGGGGGAAGTTGAGGTTAAATTGTGGGAAATTTGCCTTCAACTTTCTCTCGTCTGGTTTTGTTTGTGTAGGCGCGGTTTCTAACCGCCCGGACTTGTAACGACCTGGACTTTTTTAAGTCGTATACTCCGCATTAATCTTCACGTAGTCGTAACTCAAATCGCATCCCCAAGCTTTCGCAAAACCGCTGCCATTCCCCACACTAACCTGAATTAAAACCGTATCAGCCTTCAAATATTCCCCCTCCGCAGCCGCTTTCATATAATTACTTGCAGCAGCGCGATCGAACTCTTTCGGTTGTCCGTTTTCCATCATCAAAAAATCCCCCAATTGAATCCGCAAATTCTCTTGATCGAAAGGTACACCAGCGCGCCCAGCCGCCGCCGCAATTCTGCCCCAATTCGGATCGCGTCCGAAAATCGCAGCTTTCACCAAAGAAGAACCGACAATTGTTTTGGCAATTTTACTCGCAGAAACTTCATCTAGCGCGCCACTAACTTGCACTTCCACCAAACAAGTTGCACCTTCGCCGTCACGGGCGATCGCCTTTGCTAAATGCACGCAAACTTCTGTCAGCATCGCCTCTAATTTTTCAGCATCTGCCCCCATTTCTGTAATTGCGGGCGTGCGGGATTGGCCGTTTGCCAAAGCAATTAGCGAATCGTTGGTACTGGTATCGCCGTCAACAGTAATTTGATTGAAACTTCTGTTAGCCGCCCGACTCACCATTTCTTGCCACAAATGCGATGACACTGCTGCATCGCAAGTTACAAATGCCAGCATTGTTGCCATATTCGGGTGAATCATTCCCGAACCTTTGCAAATGCCGCCGATGCGGACGGGTCGATCGCCAAACATGGTTTCCAGCGCGATCGTTTTCGGCACTAAATCAGTCGTACAAATAGCCTTAGCCGCCGCATCGGAACCAGTTTCCGATGCCTCAGCAACTAATCGCGGAATTCCCGCCCTCAGCGGCTCCATTTTTATCCGCTGTCCGATGACGCCAGTGGAGGCCAAAAGAATAGATTCTGGAGGAATATTCAGCGCTTCTCCCAACAATTTGGCACTTTCAAGGGCATCTGCCAAACCTTGTTCGCCAGTAGCAGCATTAGCTTGTCCCGCATTGCACAAAATTGCTTTCGCGCTGGGTTTAGCTTGCAAACGCTGGCGGCAGTAGTCCACACAAGCGGCCCGGACAGTGGAAGTTGTGAAGACTCCGGCGGCGATCGCATCCACCTCTGACAAAATTAAACTTAAATCCGGCAAGCCTGAAGGCTTCAAGCCCGCTGTAATTCCCGATGCTCGATACCCTCTCGGTGCTGTAACTCCGCCGTCAATTTCTTTCCAGTCCGACATGATGACCTCCCTAGTAGCCTTCAATCTGCTGAAAGGGGATTATACCATTTTAGATTTTAGATTTTAGATTTTAGATTTTAGACTTCGGCGTGAGCGCTCAGTCAAACGATTTTAGATTTTAGATTTTAGATTTTAGATTCTTTTGAACCCAATTTCCCATTCCCCATTCCCAATTCCCAATTCCCAATTCCCCATAAAACTAATCGCGGCTTCCAATCTAGAGTTAGAACTCAAGAAGAAGTCGCGACGGTTTTGTAATGAACATTATTAATTTTTAGCTGGCCAACAACAAACTCGATTCAACTATCTCGCCGTTGAAAAAAGGAGTTATTTGCGATCGATACTCGCTGGAGAACCAGCATCTAAACCAACTTCAGCAGCCACACGGCTCAGCATGGATTCCTGACGGTTTTTGACGACGTGTTGATGGCGCATCATCAGGTTGCGGGCTTGTTCTTGAGTGGACTTGACACTCCCTAGCCTAAAGGCGTAGGGATTCTTAATTCATCGACTGACCTTTAAGCACTATGTCCTTTCGGCAATCTTTAAACTTTTCAACCGTGCAATTACACCAATTGACGAGCCTAATTCACAGCAACCCCAGAGGGTCTATCTCCAAAAGCGTACTAGGATACGAACCTAGAGTTCGGGTATGCCCTACCCTACTTAATTGATTTAAACCAAATGATGTATTTTCTGGTACAGAGAATGCGTTGATTCTCTCGCTGTTTTAAGTGTTTTCGCAGCACTGTGCCCAATTTTTACACCTAAAAGTGTGTCTTAACAGTTTCACGATGGTGATGGAGTTTAACCTTGGCACATCCATCTTAATACAAAGCCGTCCTACAAGGAGGGGGTTTTAGACCCAATTTCTTGATAACTGCGTAGGCAATTGTCGAAATTGAGCTTGCCCTAGCTCATGGTGGCGTTGCTGCGATCGTAACTGGCTTGAAAGCTGGGCTGCGGTTTGCCTTGAATGTGACCCCAGTAGTGCGTATCTTCCATCCCGACTTCGGTGGCGGTGCGGTTGAGCATGGATTGCTGACGGTTCTTCACAAGTTGGTGGTGGCGCATCATCAGAGAGCGAGCTTGATTTTCGGTAGACATATGGGGTTCCTCCGTATTCTTTAGATTAATGTTGGGCTTGTTTTTTCTTCTCTTCTATCACTATAACAGACAATTCTGTATCTAAAGCTACCAAATTAAAATTGTCACAAAACTTTACAATTGGGCTATGGGGCGAGAATCTCGATCGAGGTTGCGGGGAGTGCGATCGGGCTTTGGCTGGTGGATTCAGGCCCAACCTCAAGCAGCAGTTGGCAAAATTTGACAATATTCGTCTTCTAAAAGCCACATTTTGGCGACTACCTAATTGCCAAGGGCCAAAATAAGTTTATAGTTTGGTTCAGAGTTATAGATGCAGAATTTTGCCTCTCAAGAAAGTCGAATTTGCCTTAGTTAACAGTAAATTTAATAAGTAGCGAATCACAATTAGATTTACAATGATTAAGCAGTTATGCTCAAGTCTAGTCAAGTTTTTTGTAGTCAACTAGATAGAGTTGATCCAAAGTGAATCGCCCTCGCCATCCTCAAAAAGCGAGCTTTGTTTGTTGATAAAAATAGATTAAGTCCCAGCAGTCTCCCCACAAAAAAGAGCGATCGTCCTCCCGTAGAAAAACAATCGCCCATTCACCTATAATTTCAATTAACATCAAGTCCCGCTCTTCAGAAACTATGCTGTACCCACAATCCCAGAGATCCCCCTAGCCTCTTGTTCAGGAGGATGCCAGGGGGAGCAAAAGGCTCTGACGTTAGTTTTTCAAGTTGTGTGTACACGGTAGCCCTTAAGAAAGGCGTGCCGGGGCATAAGCGGCCCTAATCGTCAAACAGTAGACTGGTACTACATAAGACGTTAAATTGACACGATCGCTACTCGGCGACTTCAGCTTCCGCTTCCGCTTCAGGTGCATCGGGCACATCTTGCTTGATAGTCAAATAGCGAATCACTTCTTCGCTCAGACGCATCGCGCGCTCCAGGGTAAAAATTGCAGCGCCCGGAGCTGTATAGTTCATTTGAACGTATACTCCGTCCCGGTGCTTGCCGATTTCGTAAGCCAAACGGCGCTTGCCGCGGTGCTGAGTTTCGATGCTTTCAGCACCTTGATCGCGCAAAATAGTTTGATATTTAGCGATCGCCTGGTCTGTCATTTCTTCACCCAAATCAGGGCGCAGAATGTACATAGTTTCGTAAATAAACGGTTTCATGGCAATAATCCCCTTATGGACAACAAGGCTTCTCACGAAGCAAGGACTTATCATCATATCCCAACAATGAACAATCTCAAAACTAAAAAATCAAATTCCCCAAACAACACTCCCTCGCCGTGGAGCACCCTGTGGACGTACAGCATCATGAGCGCGATCGCACTTTTAATGCTGTTTCCCTTGCTGTGGCTGCTCAGTACCTCCCTCAAATCCCCCAACGAAAACATCTTTCAATTTCCCCCGCAACTGTGGCCACAACAGCCAACCCTCGAAAACTTCATCAAAGTTTGGCAAACCAACCCCTTCGGCCGCTACCTGTTCAACAGCACCCTAATTGCTGGCCTCACGGTTAGCATCAACGTCTTCTTTTGCGCCCTCGCCGCTTACCCCTTAGCCCGACTCAACTTTCGGGGCCGCGAAGCCATCTTAATCACGATCGTTTCCACAATCATGATTCCCTTCCAAATAGTCATGATTCCCCTATACATATTGACTGTACAACTCGGACTAAAAAATAGTTATTTAGGCGTAATCTTTCCCGGACTAGCCTCAGCCTTCGGCATATTTTTATTACGACAAGCATTTCTAGCAGTTCCCAAAGAACTAGAAGAAGCCGCCCGCATCGACGGCTGCAGCGAGTTAGGCATTTGGTGGCACGTCATGATTCCGGCAATTAAGCCGGCTTTAGTTACTTTAGGAATTTTCGTATTTATCGGTTCTTGGAGCGACTTTCTGTGGCCGCTGCTAGTTTTAGACAGGCCGGAATATTACACTTTACCTTTAGGTGTAGCCAATTTAGCCGGGACATTTTCCTTAGATTGGCGTTTAGTTGCGGCGGGTTCGATTATTTCTATTGTTCCAGTTTTAGGACTATTTTTGCTTTTGCAAAAATACATTGTGCCAACAGAAACTGCTGCTGGAGTCAAGGGATAGAATCAAGATAAACAATCGGCATTTATCCGCGTTCATTTGCGGTTGAAAATTAAAATCTTTTGAACTCACAACTCACAAAAATTACCGCATATTCGGTGGTTCATGAAGTACATGATCGGCTATATTATGTGGTGTTAGTCCGTAGGGTGCGGATCTGCTTCATATTTGATAAAGATTGCAGATTGACGGGTGGCGACGCACCTTACTCGCGTCTCTCTTCTTGTGTGTACCACATATACATGGAATATGCTGTATTTGTGATGTAGGAACAGCCAGCAATCTGCTGGATTGTTTACTACGCTGGGGTTGTAGATACTATCATCGCTTTTGCAAATGCGATCGATGCCGAAGACTGGCAAAAATTGCGATCGCACCTAGCCGGCGAAAGAGATATCGACTCTTCGGAATTTTGAGGAATCAAACAAACTATGGTAATTGTCAGCGACAATCCTGAAGTGCATGGCGGTTTGCGGGGCAAATCGCAATAAAATCTCATTCACAACTGAAATGCGAACTGATTTTTCCTAACTAAAAATTTTCGCCTACCTGGGAGTAAAAACTGCACTAGGGTAAGCAATCCGCTTGTGATTGAACTGTTCCCAAACCCGCACAAAAATCTCCGCGATTAGAGACATATCCTCCCGCGTTAAATCCGAATCAATCAACTGATTATCCTGCCAGCGAGCCCTCAAAATCTTATTAACCATATTCAAAGCCTCTTCATGAGTAGCATCCTTGAGCGATCGCAAAGCAGCCTCGCAAGAATCCGCCAGCATCAAAATCCCGGTTTCCCGCGACTGCGGAATCGGCCCATCGTAGCGAAAATCCTCCTCCCTCACTTGGCGACTTGCGATTGTTAACTTTGAATTATCCGCATCTGGCAAAACAAGCTTTAAATCTTCTATTTCTTTGGCAGCAATTTGCTGCGCCTGGTGGTAGAAGTAAGCAATTAACATTTTACCTTGGTGTTCGGGAATAAACGCCTGAATTGCCTTCGGCAATCGATGCTTTCGCGCCATCACCAAACCCTCGGTAACGTGCTTTTTAATAATCTCCGCGCTCGCCCAAGGGTCATTAATTTCATCGTGCTTGTTGGCCCCGCCCATTTGATTTTCACAAAATCCCAGCGGGTCGTGCATTTTTCCAATATCGTGGTATAATGTCCCAGTTCTGACCAGCTCAACATTGCAGCCGAGTTCTCGGGCCGCAGCCTCTGCCAAACTCGCCACAAACAGCGTGTGCTGAAAAGTCCCAGGAGCCTCGGCAGCCAACCTCTTCAACAGCGGGCGGTTGGGATTGGCAAGTTCCGCCAGCCGGATCGGCGTAATCAAGTCAAAAACGTGTTCCAAATAAGGGCTGATGCCGATCGCCACAACGCTCCAAGCCAAACCGGCCAAACTTTGCGCGCCCACCGTACCGAGTACGACGTACCAAATTGCACCGGCAGCCGCGCTGGCAATCAAAGTCCCCACCAGATAAACGCTGCCCTGAGCCAAGCCGACAGCTACGCCCAAAAGAGCCAATTCCTCGCGCGATCGCAGCCGCCCGGCCATAAAAGCGCCCAGCAATCCGCCCGCCCCGCTAGCCACCAAATGAATCAAGTCCACATTTAAGCCAATGGGCAGCAGCGCCGACAGCAGCCCCACCACCGTGACTCCCACCGCCGAACCGTAGAAGCCGCCCGCTAAAATCCCGATCGCGGGCAAACTCGTCCAAGGCAGCCCCAAACTCACCAGCACTGGCGCGCTCAAAGTCAGCAGCAGCAATAGCAAATGATCTCTGCGGCGCAAGCGGTAGTGCCTTTCCACCAGCAGTACGATCGCAATTGCCCCCGCGACTAAACAAACAAAACCCGTCAGCCCCAGCCAATTCACCCCCCGCCGGCTCAAACCAAAATAGTCCAGCAACACGAAATCTTGCTGCGATATCTCTTGTCCTTGTGCAACAATTATCTCGCCCTGATCTACTGCGATCATCACCGGTTTCACCTTTTGCGCCGCTAATTCAGCTAGCTGTTTGGTTTCCTCCCGATCTCTCACCAGATTTGGCTGCAAAATCGCTGTTAAACCCTCAACCGCCAAAGCTTGGGACTCTAACGGCACTTCATCTGCCACTTGCAGCTTCACAGCTTCTTGCAAAATCTCTTTGGGCAACCCCTGCAGGATACCTTGAGCCACCATCCTTTTTGCCGCGCGATTCATGCCTGTTTGGGTTTTCTGCCAAGCTGCTTCGGACAAATCAAACAGCGAAGTATCGTAAATCTGGGGCAGCCCCAAAACCGACGGTTTTCCCAGCGCCTCCACAGCATTGAGATAGCGCTCGCGAGCAGAGGAAATACTGTCTGTCAGGCTTTGAAATTCTGCTGCCCGGACCGATCGGCTGTAAGCTTGCAGTTGAGCGATAGCATCTTGCTGAGACTTGTTATCTGTTGCCACAGCAATTGCCGGGGAATCCAAACTCAATCGCTCGGAAGTTGCACTTTTGTCACCCGCTTGCGCCAAAATCCAGCGCCACTCCCACTCAGGACAGCTCCGCAAGTAAACCTGAACAGCAAGTGAGAGGGCCGAGGTACTCGCAAACGGAAACGGGCCTACCGCCTCCCGTAGATCGCTCCCATGCTGCAAAAATTGTTGCAATTCTTGATAAATTTGTCGATTGACCGCCGAATCCAGCATTAATATCGCTACAGCCCCTATCCGCGCTGCTTTCCGCTGTTCTTCAGTAGTTTTGTAATCCGGGACGCTAGCAGTGGCAGGAGCCTTAATCGTCTGAGGAGCTTTCGTCCCCACATCCAGTTTCGGCTGGTTGTAGAAGCGGTGGCCCAGAGTGCTGCTTAGGGAAACTACCGCTACCAGCGCCAACATAGGGGAACGAGCTTGATTTTTGAGGCTTGATTTGGAGGTTTTACTTGTAAATTTAGTAGTAAAAGTCTCGGGAAGAAGCCATTTCTGGCGCGACAAACGGCTCAGGAGAGGCCCGCCAGCGCGTGAGGTATCTGCTTTGCTGCCATTTTGCACTTTAGCAATGTGTTGGCGCAGTGAGCGCGCAGCCCCTAGCTGCTCAATCTGTCGCATCAATGAGGAGAGCGTATTCATTTGTGTCGAAGATATATCACTGTTATCCAGCAGCTTTGTCAGAATTTCTGACTATGCATCTTGATTGATTTTATCCGAACTACCCATATTCTCGTTGAAACCCGGTTTTTTGGGGCAGGCGCGTCCGATTTAATTTTTCACTTTTTAATCTTTAATTGGCGCTCTCCTTCCACTTTCGCTTTTGACTTGTTAATTGCTGGTTTCCCCTTACTGTTAAAAGCTTTAACCTTTATATTTTACGAGGTCTAATGACATAAGGTGCAGCCACCGATCGGGCTAGCACTGCAGAATCAAGTCCGGCATCGGGCCTGTAAACGCCTGCCCAAACTGCAAACAGGTTATTTGCTAACTCTACAATTTTTACATCGCTGCCAGTTCCCCAGAGCAAAGGTTCTCGGCCCTCGGCTAGCTGCTGCGAATTAACTTGAGCCGAAGATACCTGTCGCCATTCTACAGGAATCGCAGCAACGCCGTTATAAGCTCCAGACAAAGCTCCCGTCAAAGCGCAGGTTATTTGTCCGGCTATACCACAGCGGGCAGCGCGCACCACTGACAAGCGCAAGTCTTCTGGGGTGTTCAAAAAGCAGTAGAAAGCTAAGGCAATGGGAATGAAATTTCCTGGATTGACAATTGACTCGGTTGGTAATTTTTTTTCACCTTCGCCCTGTCTTTCTCGCAAAGCTGTGGCGCTTTTGCACAGATGAGTGGCGGCTGTTTCTAAATCTGCTCCCTTTTCTAATAGTGTTTGTACTTGCAGCAGCAGCTCTGTTAAGGCATTCTCTGTTTTCAGGTAGGCAAGTGTTTGCTCGATCGCTGTCGCGGGGTCAAGTCTTTCTTTGAGAGATCGGGCGATCGTATATGCTACTGCTAAAATTGCTGTTTCCCATTCTGGCGGGTTTTCGTTGTGCCAAACCTCTATCGCCAGCATGATTTTTTCTCGCAGTTTGGCTTTATTTTCGTGAAAAAACATCGCCGATGGCAGCGCAGCAACGGCAGCTTCACCAGGGTTAAGCAGGGTTTGAAACTCACTGTTGCGGGGATGGTAGATTTCCGACTTGGCAAATGCTTCCCAAGTATCGCGCCAATCTTTTAAATCTAAACCCCTACACCGAATTAAACTTTGAGCACACGCTACCGCAAGTGTCCCGGATGCGGATGAGTCTTTGCCACTTGGGATTTTACTGTTGACAGAATTCAACGCCAATGTTGCGCCTCTTAGGGTCAATTGTTGGTGTTTCGTCAGTTGTAAAATCGGCTGCAAGTCTTCTGTTTGGGGGGGAATACCGACGAGTTGCCTCTGGTATTGCAGGCCTAGAGAGTCTCCTAAAACTGCCCCCAGGATAGTTCCTTGAAACTTGCTCAACAGGGAATGCCGCATTTGAATTTAACTCAAGTTGTTAGTAATTGGTAATTTATAATTTATGATTTTTTATGGTATCCTGTTTTACCCAAGTCTTGTGGTTAATTTGAATTCAAGCCAAAATTCAACCCAAACATATAAGGGCTGGTTTTCCATCTAAAACCTGCCCTCATCCGATCGCTACCATCGGTAATTTTTTAATTTTTAATCAGGTAACTAACTAGAGCTTGCAGCCCCAGCCGATAACTTTCTGGGCCAAAACCGCTGATTTGTCCGATCGCCACCGCTGCGATAAAGGAGTGGTGCCGAAAATCTTCCCGCCGATAAATATTGCTCAGATGAACTTCTACCGCCGGGATATTCACCGCTGCGATCGCGTCTCTAATTGCCACACTCGTATGAGTATAAGCTCCAGCATTAATCAATAAGCCTTGGTGCTGCCCTAACATCGAGTGAATTGCATCCACCAATACCCCTTCATGATTCGACTGCTGAATTGAGACTTGCACCTGGAGGGCTTGCGCTTCTCGTTCTAGCAACTTGTTGATATCATTTAAAGTCGCAGAACCATAAACTCCAGGTTCTCGCTGACCCAATAGATTCAGATTAGGGCCGTGAAGTACCAGGATATTTAACAATTTTAAAATTTCCCGCGCAACAAAAATTATGAGAGTTTTGACATGGGATTTAGAACCAGTCTGCCACCTCAAACGTCAAACCTTAAACCTCAAACTTCTAATTCAGTCCCGACTACCTGCGATTCCTCGGTTGGTTTACAGGAATACGAATCGGTTCTAGTTCAGGTTCATGTTCGGGACTCAGCAGTCCTTCTATCAGCTTGCGAACCCATTCTTTAATTTGTTCCAGCACCTTTTCAATGTCTTCCATTGAACGGATAGCTCCTTTTTTTATAGTCTAGATTGCTAAACCGACGGCTAAATATCTGAAAATAAGCAAGCACGACTTTGAAACCAAAGGTCAAACTTGCTTTCTCGCTTGCTGGTTATTTTGAGCAATGGAGAGAGTCAGTATATTGGCCAATCAGTCCTCTCTTATTATCATAACTAATCTTTACAGATAATCAAGAGGCAAAAGGAAAATTGCCGAATTATATCGGAGTAGAGAGTGTTAAATAAAGCTTAAGCTTACGGTTTACTGTTGACAATTGACCAATCGTAGGATTTTTTCTACGCTTTTGCCAACAATAATGTACGCCGGAGTCGATCGAGCGCCGTACAGCTACTCAAATTCCGAATCCACTCGCGGCCTCTGGCATCGCCAAAACGGTATTCAAAGCTTTCTGCGGATCCGTCGGGGCCGGCTAAACCGACATAAACCAGTCCGACAGGTTTAGCGTCGGTGCCGCCTCCGGGCCCGGCGATGCCTGTAATGCTCAATCCCCAATCGGTATTGAGGCTGGCGCGAACTCCCGCAGCCATTTGTTTTGCCACTTGGTGGCTGACTGCCCCAAATTCGGCTAAATCTTGCGGATTAACAGCTAATAATCCTTCCTTAACCCGATTGTCGTAAGAAATAATCCCGCCTAAAAAGTAGCTCGAACTGCCGGGAACACCCGTCAGCATCGCCCCCAATCCTCCTCCTGTGCAGGATTCAGCCACGCTAAGAGTTTGCCCCGCATCCAGCAACAATTGGCCCACAGTCGAAGCGAGGGTATCGCTATCAGCACCGTAACAGTCTAAGCCGGCAATTTGCCGCAATTGTTGTTCGATCGGCTCAATCAAGTTTTTCGCAGCCACTTTCTCGTTTGCGCGGGCCGAAATCCGCAGTTTGACTTCGCCGTGATTGGCGTAGGGAGCCACAGTAGGATTAGTTAAATTCAAAAAACTATCTACTTTTTCCGCCAATGCTGACTCAGCAATCCCCCAAAATTTTAATGTGCGGCTGTAAATAGTGGCGCTGCACCAGCCGTTATTTTGCAGGTAAGGAACGGCGGTTTCTTGCCACATCAAGTGCATTTCCGCCGGTACGCCGGGAAATGTCATTACTGTCACGTCAGAAACCGGTTGCCAAATAATGCCCGGTGCAGAACCGCTGCGGTTCGGCAGAATATCCGCAGTTTCTGGAATTAAAGCTTGCTTGCGATTGCTGGGACTCATGGTGCGTCCCCGCTGAGCATATTTGTATTCGATATCGGCGATAATTTCCGGCTTTTCTATTAAGGGAACCCCAAAAAAATCGGCGATGGTTTCCACTGTCAGGTCGTCTGGTGTGGGGCCGAGGCCTCCGGTGAAGAGCAAAAGCTGCGATCGACTGACGGCGATTTCTAACACTTGTTTGATACGTTCTGGATTGTCCCCCACCACTGTTTGATAGTAGTGAGGGATTCCCAGACTCGCTAATTCTTTGGCTAAAAACTGGGCATTGCTATTAAGAATATCGCCTAACAGCAATTCAGTGCCAACACAAATAATTTCAGCAACCATTATTCGATTTTAGATTTTAGATTTTGGATTTTGGATTGGGGAATTGGGCAAACAGGGCATTGGCAAAACAGGGAATTGGGAATTCGGCATTGGGCATTGGCCCGCGCAGGGCATTGGCCCGCGCAGGGCATTGGGAATTAGGCATTTGGCATTTGGCATTAGAAATTATTTTTCTTCCTTCTTCCTTCTTCCTTCTTCCTTCACCTAGCGTGTCTCCAAACTTTCCAGCTAGCATATCCCAGCAAACTTGTTGCACCCATAGCGTAAATTACGCCGCTCGGAAGCGAAAAAGCTAGGGCTAAACTTCCCACCCACAGTGTCAGTGAGTAAATAAATAAAACCGCAAATCGATGGGATAGTCCGGCTTGTAGAAGTCTGTGGTGGAGATGGCGCTTGTCAGCAATAAACGGTGACTTGCCGTTGCGAAGTCGATCGAGAATCACCGCCGACATATCTAAAATCGGTACAGCTAAAATTAAATAGGGCAGCAACACAGAAGTAACAGCCGTAGTTTTAACTAACCCAATTACTCCCACTCCAGCGAGAGTAAACCCGATAAAATAAGCCCCGCCATCTCCCATAAAGATTTGAGCCGGATTGAAGTTGTAGCGCAGAAATCCCAAGGTCCCGCCAGCCAAAGCCGCTGCAATGAGGGCCGCCGCCGGTTGCTGCATCGCCAAACTGACAATCAGCATCACAACTGCTGCAATCCCTGAAACTCCGGCTGCTAAACCGTCCAAACCGTCAATCCAGTTGATGGCATTCGCCATGCCGACGAGCCAAATCACGGTAATTGGCAAGCTCAGCCAGCCAATATTAGTCAGTCCCAAGGAGGGAACTGTCAGAAACTCAATTTGTACGCCCGCGTACCAAACGATGCTGGATACGCCAATTTGCATGAGCAAGCGTTTTAAGGCCGAGAGCGAAAATAGGTCGTCTGCTAAACCGATGAGGAAGAATCCGATGCCGCCGAGGGTGACTCCCCAAATTTCGTATTCGTCTTTGGGATTGAGAACTTGCCCGTTAGCATCAATGAAGCCTCCTGAGAGCCAGACAAATAAGAGGGCAGTGATAGTGCCGAGAAAGATGGACACTCCTCCCAAGCGCACCATAGGGCGCTTGTGGACTTTTCGCTCGCCTGGCCGATCGACTCGCCCGCTTTTGAGACCAATTTTTTTGACTATTGGCGTACTCCAGAGGACGATGATCGCAGAAACCAGAAAAGCGAGTATGTGGTACAGATACTGATACGGCATCTGAAATCAATTTTAAATAGTGCGGGGCAATTAGTCTGTCAGGCAGAGTCTACTACATTTCAGATGGCTTATAACAAGGAAACATCTTGAAGAGCGACTGGGGGTTTGGGAGTCGGAGATTTGCCCCAATGGCAGTTGCCCTGGGGCGAATTGTCAGGTTGTTCATTCATAACTCTCGAATTAACGATTTGAAATATCGACTTTTTCGCGAGCCAAAAAGTCGATATTTGGCGAGCGGGCCCAGTTGAACGGTATCTTTCGCAACCGACAAATACCGTTAGTCAAACCAGCCCCGCCCGACAAATATCTTTAGTAAAAACCGTATTGGCGATCGATATTTTTGGTGAAAACCGCTTGTCAATATCGCTACCGGCAACTCTCAATCTTTTCCTGCTCTTTATATCCGCCCCAAAGCGGTTACAAGCCCCCGATACAATCGATGGTCGATCCCAAAATTTAAGATGCTAGTTCAATCCCCCAGATTCAATGCGAGAAGAAATCTAAAATCTAAAATCTAAAATCTAAAATCGACTAACCCTTTTACCCGTACACTTCCAACTACCAATTTCCCATTGCCGATCAGGAAAATTAAGCTAATGCCGGCACTTTCAAGTACAAGTGGGGATATAACGGGAAGCGATCGCACAGTGCTGCTACTCGACGCAGGCAGTCTGCTGCGACGCTTTCATCATCTGGATTTAGCAGGCGATCGGCAATAATATTGCCAATCTCGGTAAATTCTGCTGTTCCCATTCCCCTGGTGGTCATCGCCGGCGAACCGAGTCTCAAACCGCTGGTGACAAAGGGCGATGCCGGATCGAAAGGCACGGTATTTTTATTAGCAGTAATATTCACACCGCTGACTAATTGATCCGCTAGCTTGCCTGTCATGTTTACCGAACGCAAATCAACTAGCATTAAGTGATTGTCCGTGCCGCCGGAAACAAGTTTTAAACCCCGCTGCTGCAACCGTTCCGCTAAAGCGCGCGCATTTTCAATTACTTGACCGGAATAAGTTTTAAATTCAGGCTTTAATGCTTCGCCGAAAGCTACTGCTTTGCCCGCAATGACGTGTTCTAAGGG
Source organism: Microcoleus sp. B4-C2 (assembly GCF_036705265.1). Classification (NCBI taxonomy): domain Bacteria; kingdom Bacillati; phylum Cyanobacteriota; class Cyanophyceae; order Oscillatoriales; family Microcoleaceae; genus Microcoleus; species Microcoleus sp. B4-C2. The sequence goes on along the minus strand of NZ_JAUBUB010000001.1, from coordinate 152,860 downwards.
CCCACCTTGAGTGCCGGGGAAAACTGCTTTGTCAAACTTTTTACCTAATTCCGGGTCATTGGTCATAATCAAGCCACCACGGGGGCCGCGCAGGGTTTTGTGAGTGGTGGTAGTGACTGCGTGACAGTGAGGGAGGGGGTTGGGGTGGTGTCCTGTGGCGACTAACCCGGCGATGTGGGCGATGTCGGCGAGCAGGTAGGCTCCAATTTCGTCGGCGATCGCTCTAAACTTCTCAAAGTCGATAATTCGCGAATATGCTGAATAGCCACAAATTAGCAATTTCGGTCGGTTTTCTTTGGCCAGTGCCAAAATTTCATCGTAGTCGAGCTGTTCTGTTTCTTGGCTGACGCCGTAGTGAAAAGCTTTGAACCATTTCCCGGATACGTTAACCGGCGAACCGTGGGTCAAGTGTCCGCCGTGGGACAAATCCATGCCCATAATTCCGTCGCCGGGTTCCAGCAAGCTCAAAAATACGGCAAAGTTGGCTTGAGCGCCGGAGTGGGGCTGGACGTTGGCGTGAGCGGCTCCAAATAGTTGTTTGGCGCGATCGATCGCGATTTGCTCGATGCCGTCAATAAATTCGCAGCCGCCGTAGTAGCGTTTCGCTGGCAGTCCTTCGGCGTATTTATTGGTCAGCACTGAGCCTTGAGCTGCCATTACCGCTGCGGAGGTAAAGTTTTCGCTGGCGATGAGTTCTAGGTGGTCTCGCTGCCGCTGGAGCTCTTGCCCGATTAAATCGGCAATGAGCGGATCGGTTTTGGAAAGGAATTCTAAGTTAGTGTCCGTCACAATAATCAACCTCTTGACAGTTTTGGGATTGGGAATTGGGGATCTTATACCGTACTACGGATTTCGCACCATTGACATAAATATTACGTTGTGTTCAGGTTAAGCGGTTTGTCCCCAACTCCTGACATACAATGAAATTACTGGTGTGAAACCTGTCGGAGGTATCAAATGTTAGTCATTTTAATGGAAAATCAGATGCTTGCTCCTCAGTGTGTTTGCCAAAGTTGTTTGCTGGCCGATCGCACTGGCCAACCGCGCTGGAGTGGTGGAGAGCTTCGCTGTGGACATCCAGTTGCTAAACCTACGGAAAATTTGCCCGATCGGTACGAGTGTCAAATGGGCTTCACGATCGCTAATATTAAATAAAAAAGCCTGCATCTGGTAGTTGGGGCTGCTCCCTGCTGAGTGAAAAGCAAGTTCCGGCAGAGTCGAAACACAAACCCTGCTGCTGCGTTATCCTGAGTTTAATGGAATTAATAGTTCACCGATCGACTCAGGAGAGTTCATTATGACTTGGCGCGGGTCTACAACTGTTACAGACCGGATTTTTGCTTCTTTGCCTTATTTGCTCCCGTTGGTTGACGGGCTGGCCTTTGGCAGGTTTCTGTTTACACAGTTTCCTGTGCTGCAACTGTTGTTGATACCGCTAGCTCCTTTGATGCAAATTTATAGTTTGCCCTTTGCTAGCTTGGTTATTTTCTTTGCTCTGTATTTAGGAGTAGTTAGAAACGAAAACATCAGTCACTTCATTCGTTTTAATGCGATGCAGGCGATTCTTTTAGACATTGTTTTGATGCTGTGTGGTCTGGTTTTGCCGATTTTTTCTAACGGCTTACAAGTCGCATTTATTGCGGAAACTCTGTATAACATGGTGTTTTTGGGCGCTTTGGCTGCATTTGTCTATGCAGTCGTTCAGTCGCTTTTGGGACGCTATGCAGAGATTCCTCCGCTTTCGGATGCTGTTTATATGCAGGTACGATAAATCAGTCATCAGTCATCAGTCATTGGTCATTGGTCATTAGTCGGGAGAAGGCGCGTGCGTGAAATGGTTAACTCTTTCCAGGGCGCAAATCATCGCTAAACACGGCCCTACAAGCTCCTAAAAGACATTGTTGTTTTTGCACTTACCTAATTAATAACTAATGACTGATGACTGATGACTAATGACTAACAACTACTGTATTTTCAAGACTGCCGATGCCTTCAATTTCGATGCGGACTCGATCGCCTATTTGTAGCGGCCCTACTCCTTGCGGCGTTCCTGTCAGTATCACATCACCGGGAACAAGGGTCATTATTTGACTGATGTAGGAGACGAGAAAGTCTGGCGAAAATACCATGCGATCGATCTGGGATGACTGTACCGGTCGCTCGCTCTCATTGACAAAAGTCTGCAATTGTGCAGCAGGACTCAGTTCGCGGACAATCCAAGGCCCCAAGGGACAAAAAGTATCGAACCCTTTGGCCCTCGCCCACTGGTTGTCCCGCTTTTGCAAATCTCTAGCTGTTACGTCATTGGCGATCGTATATCCCCAAATTTTGCTGTGTGCTTGTTCGGGAGTGCAGTTGGTACAATGTTCGCCAATTACCAGGGCCAATTCTCCCTCGTAGTCTACCCTTTCCGACTGCTGCGGATAGCGAATCGCTGCACCTGCAGGGATGACAGCACTCGGAGGCTTGAAAAACAACAAGGGTTCTTCCGGTACAGGGGTTCCCATCTCGGCGGCGTGATCGACATAATTTTTGCCTACGGCTACAATTTTTGAGGGAGAGCACGGGGCGAGAATTTGGTAAGTATCGGGTGAAAGTTCCAAATCGGTTGGTTGTCCTTTTAACCAGGGCGGTGCATCAAATACTTGAACGCTGTGGCTTAGTTGCAGTAAACCGTAATGGATGTGTCCTTGTGTTGTTTTAACTCGAACGTAGCGCTGGGCCATACTATTTTAGATTTTAGATTTTAGATTTTAGATTCTAGATTCTAGATTAAGAGGATATAGGCATAATTGCGGAAAATTAATTTGTTTATGCCCGTTTAAGATTTTTGCTGTGCAATTTTGCAACCGCTTTCTGTACAAATGCCGTGCAGCGGTTGATCCCAGGAGTCAATTGGTAGTTGGGCGACCAAGGCAAATTCAAAGATAATGCCGATCGTAACTTTTGATTCCCACTCAGCTAAACTGAGCATTCGATCGTAATAGCCGCCGCCGTAGCCCAAGCGATAGCCGCGAACATCGCAACCTACTGCGGGTACGAGCATTAAATCTACTTCTGAATGGTCTATTTTAGGAGCATCTGGCAGGGGTTCGAGTATGCCATAAGCTCCAGTATGTAAAGCATCTCCGGGCTGCCAGATGTGCCAGGATAGCTGTTTGCCGACACAGCGGGGAAATCCCCATTTTTTAGGGGTGGGAATGGCATTTGTGGGACAGGCATCTTGCCTGTCTCCAGAATTGAGCAGGCAAGATGCCTCCTCCACAGAAGATGTAAATAGGGGACTTAAATCTGGTTCTTGGCGACAACTGAAGTAGGCGAGGATTGTGGTTGCTTGGGTGAATAGGGGCGAGTTTTGCAGGTGATTGCAGAGGCTCGTGCTCTTTTGTCTCCATTCTTGTGCTGATAGGGATTTGCGGGTGTTGAGGAGCGATTTTCTTAATTCGGTTTTAGTTAATGCAGGTTGAGGAGTATTCATATTTGCGATCGAATTTCTCGTTTGACTTCCAGTCCGACAGGGGTTGAAAACCCCTGTCTCATAGCGAAAGTCCTCTAAAAGAGGACTACAATTAATTGCATTTTCATCACACTCTGTAGTCGGTTTTAACCGACTTTAGCTTTGAGGCAGGGGTTTAAACCCCTGCCGGACTGCCGGACTGTCAAAAAGTATCAACATTCGGTTTTAGTTAATGAAGGTTCAGCAGTATTCATATTTGCGATCGAATTTCTCGTTTGACTTGGAGTCCGACAGGGGTTGAAAACCCCTGTCTCATAGCGAAAGTCCTCTAAAAGAGGACTACAATTAATTGCGTTTTCATTACACTCTGTAGTCGGTTTTAACCGACTTTAGCTTTGAGGCAGGGGTTTCAACCCCTGCCGGACTGCCGGACTGCCGGACTGCCGGACTGCCGGACTGCCGGACTGCCGGACTTTCGGACTGTCGGAAAGTATCAACCAACTGGATTTGATATTACATATTGTCTCACCACAGGACAAACGCTGAATAGCGTTTCATTCTCCTGTTCTTCTATTTCAACTAACGATCGCCTCCCCAAAGATTGCAGCCCATTGAATAACTCGGAGGGCGATAACTCAGCATCTTGTAGCAATTGCTCTATTGAAACTGAATTTTCTTCGCGGCTGAGGAGGCAGATGAGCTTTTTCTCTAATTCTGACAAACGATTTATCTGCGGGTGCAATGTTGCTGCCAATTCTTCCCCTAAGAATAGCCTATCATATTTCAAAAATTCTGCAACCCTACCTCGGAATATTTCTTGAATGGTGGTGGCGACTATTTTTAACCACAATGGATTGCCTCGGTAGGTGTTAATTAGGTTTTCCCATGTTTCGGAATTGAGTAAACTTTTTTGCCGGAAAATTTCGGCTGCTGCTGCACCTATGCCTGTGAGTTGTAAGCTGCGAACTGGTGAATTTTCACCTTTTAAGGCGGTAATTTCTCTGGGTGGTTCCCAACTGTTGAGGATTAAACAACTGTTGTGGGTTGTTTCTCCGATTTGTCTGAAGAGGATGCTGTAATTTTCGCATTCGGGGCGGTAATTTCCTGATAATTGTCCGCTGCTGAGAATGGTTTGCACGTCGTCGAGGATAATGAGACAGCGGTTTTTTCGCAGAAATTCCATTAATAGGGAAAGTCGATCGGGAATGCTGGTAGGGAGTTCGATTTCGGGTTTATTTAAGAGAAATTCTAGAAGATTTTTTAGGGTACTTTCTAACGGTGGGGAGTGGCGGAGACTTCGCCAGATGACGTATTCAAATTTATGCTGAATTTTTTGGATGAGGTGGAGGGAAAGTGCGGTTTTGCCGATGCCGCTAAGTCCTGATATGGCTGCGAGGTTGCACTTTTCTTGGACGATCGATTTTTCCAGGGTGGCGAGTTCGGATGTGCGTGAAGCGAAGCTATCGCCATCAGGCGAATCGAACAATGATGAAATATGAGGTGCGTCTGCTAAGTCTAGTCGGGTTTGGGGTTGGGAGGTGTCTGAGGTGGGGGTTGAGGGCGATCGCTTTTGTGGAATTTCTGAAGCTTGCAAACTATTATCACAGACAGTTACATTACCAATCTGTAAAGAATTTTTTCCATAATTTGAAAAGTAGGCAAATTGCGACCTCTCCAATGCCGACCTAAAATTTAATTTATTGACATTTTCACCTAATACATCTGAGAGTAGTTGCCATAATTCCGATGCGACATTTCTGACATGCCCTTCTGTGCAGTGAGATTCTTCTGCAATTTTAGAGTATCTTTGACCTTTCCATACACCCAGCAGGATAGCTTTTTGCAGATCCTCCAAATGTTCTCCCGTCTTGGCGAAAACCATGTCATCGGCAAATCTCAAGACTTCTTGAACGTTCATTAGTCAGGTAGGCGTGAAAGTTTTGCCTATTTTATCATATTTTTTATGACATTTTCTGACAAAGATGACACAATCCGACGTTTTCTGACAGAGCGATCGTCTCAATTGCTGATAAAAATTGACATTTTCTGACTCCGATAAATTCATAATTAGAAGATAATTATAAAAAACAAATAACTTCCTGTGGATTAAACTAGCGGGTAGCAGAATGCTATGAACATTAATTTTAGACGCTATCGGGAACAGAAAGGTATCAGTCAAGAATCAGTTGCCAGCGGGCTCGGCATTTCTGTAGATCAGGTTAAAAATTATGAGCAGTTCCCTGCACAAGTTCCGATGGGAATGGCAGTAAAATGGCTGCAAATATTAGGTGTTGACATTGCAACTGCCATGTCAGAGGAAATACCTCCACTCCCAGGAATTGAACCAGGCAGTCCCTACGCTGAACTTTATCGCCGGCTAAATTTACTTAATCAGTATATCGATGAAAATTCTTTTTTACCTTGGCTAGAATTGCCAACGGAACTACGTATACCTAACGATCTGCAAGAACAAATTAACCAGTATTATCAAAAACCAAATGTTGTCTTGACGGGAGCATTTGACTCTGGTAAATCCTATCTTGCTAATACTCTTTTAGGCCAAAAAGTATTGCCAACAGGCTATCAGCCTGCAACAAGAGTCATTACCATTGTTTGTCATGTGGAAAGTCGCCCCGAATGGTTTGATGGAAACGTGGGAATTATTGATGAGAAATTTTGGCAAGATGAAAACTGCCAGCTAAATTTTGACTTCCTATATTTAGAGGATAGGGAGCGTTGTCAGAAGCATTTTTTGCAATTCGGCTCCTTTGACCTGCTAGAAAAATATGGCGTACACCAATATGATGACTCAGACGACAGCAATGACGGCGGACATACAGCTATAGTTTATGTAGATGCTCCTTTATTAAGAGCGTGTAACCTGATTGACCTTCCCGGTTACTCTGATAAACAAGATGAAGTATCAAAGGATGTTGAGAAAGCTAATAGTGCCACCAAGATTGCTAATGTCTTGCTTTATGCTTCTCCTGCCAAGGGTCACATTAATGGTCAAGATATGGTGCGACTTCGGAATTTGCTGCGTTTGTTGCCGGCCCCAGAGAATGAATGCAACGACTTTCCGACGCTAGGCAATTTCTTTATTGTGGCGACACACGCCGATCCGAGTATCCCTGACGATGAGCTTCCCAAAATTCTCAATAAAGCTTCAGCCAGACTGTATAAAGAACTTGATGAAACTGCTATAGAGTTTCGTCGGAAGCTAACAAAGCGGGATATTACCAAGGAAGATGTGCAAAAGCGTTTCTTCACTTTCTGGTCAGAAAAGCCGGATCGCTGTCAGCGTCTCTTTGATGATTTAACTCAACTCCTCTGCGAGACTCTTCCTAAACCAGTCATCTCTCGTATCGACCGCGAAATCAATGCGGTCAAAAAAGACAAAAAACAAGAATACGCTAACTCGATTGAGCAATATCAAACAACTGTTGCCAAAATAGAGGAGTATCGAAAGGAGCTTGACAAAGCCGAGAAAAATGAACCTGAACGTCAGCGAGAAATGCGGCAAAAACGCAGTCAAGTGAGCAAACAAATTAAGGAATTAGAGAAAGATACCCGCAAATCATTTCAGACCTATGCAGAAAAAAAGATCGATGTAGAGTTTATAGAACAAATGATTCGCCAGAGATACGACAAACAGAAAGAGGCTCAAGAATACGCTCCCGGTTATTTAGTCGATCTGCTGCAAAGTCATTTAGAAAATCGGATTAGTGTCAATTCTGAAAAACTCAAGGCTGAGATAGACGCTTTTCTAGAAAAATACCCAGTGCCTAAACTTCCCAACAAAGATGGAATAGTAGTATCTATTCCCTTCGATACAAAAGGAGCTTTTCTTGGTGGGATAGCAGGTTTAGGTACTTATGGTGCCTTAGCCGCTTGGGCAGCAGGCCTTGGCAATCTTGGCAGCTATATCTTAGTAGCGAAATTAGTCAGTCTTTTGTCAGCACTTGGTATTAGTATCGGTGGTGGCACGGCAACAGTAATTTCTTTCGTAGCTGCGATTGGTGGCCCAATAGTTCTAGGGATCGGTTTAGCTGCTGGACTGGCTTCTTTGGTGTGGAATTTTTTTGGGGAAGCTTGGCAGAAGCGGTTAGCAAAAGAAATTCACCAACAATTCAAAAAACAGGGTGTTGTTGATAAATTCTTAGGAGGAATCGACCAGTATTGGCAAGAGACAGCCACAGCCTTTGATAAAGGTGCCGACGCAGTTGAAGCAAAATGCAAACAGTATCTCAAGCATCTGCACGAAATTACTTCAACCGATACCCAGTCAAAAGAACGAATTGAACAGATTATCATAAATCTGGAGAAACTCAGGGTTTTTTTCGCCAACATTCCTTGGGATACCCAGGGAGAATGTTTGTAAAAAAAACCAGCGGTTCTCGTGGCAAACCACCCAAACCCAATAAAACGACGTATTGAACGGCTGGCGGGGTTGTCACCCCACCAGCTTTTTTGTCAGATTGTAAAAATTTGGCACTGTTACGACATTAAAAACTTCCCACGCCAATTCCCAAGAAATCATCATATCTTGAACACTAAACCTATTGCAAAAGTAATTTGAACCGGAGAACCTGCCCCTGATGCCGCTCGATTGGTATGATTTCTTAGTTCCCCTCTGCGACGACAAGAGGCAAGTGTAATAGCGGTTTTCACTGCCGACTATTGTCAGTGAATTTTAACCCAAATTTGTATAATTTATTAGTGCCAACAGGCGGACTGGTTTGTGTAGAATAGGTTGCAACCGCCGAATATTATAAATGAAGTTTCTCAACCGCCTTTAGTATTATTCCTAAAAAAACCCGGTTTCTTCAAGAAGCCGGGTTTTTCACACTTACGCGGCGTGTTGTCGATACCAATCAATCGTATTTTTCAACCCTTCCTTAAACTTCACCTCCGCAACAAAACCAAACTTTTCCTTAGCCCTTTGCGTATCCAAACAGCGGCGCGGCTGACCGTTCGGTTTGTCTGTTTCCCAAACAATTTCTCCCTCAAATCCCATCAATTCGCAAATCGTTTCCACTAAATCACGAATTTTAACTTCGCTATTCGTTCCCAAATTAACCGGGTCAGATTCACTGTAAGATTGAGCCGCCATCACAATTCCCCGCGCGGCATCTGTGGAATACAAAAACTCGCGGCTAGGGCTGCCGTCGCCCCAAACTGGCAGTGTTTTGTCTCCCCTTTCTTGGGCTTCGTAGACTTTGCGAATTAATGCGGGGATGACGTGGGAACTTTTTGGGTCAAAGTTATCTTCCGGGCCGTACAGATTTACTGGTAGCAAGTAGATACCGTTGAATCCGTATTGCTGGCGGTAGGATTGCAGTTGCACTAATAAGGCTTTTTTGGCAATTCCGTAAGGTGCGTTAGTCACCTCTGGATAGCCGTTCCACAGGTCATCTTCTTTGAAAGGAACTGGGGTCAAGTTGGGATAAGCGCAAATGGTGCCGACGCAGACAAATTTTTCGACTCCTGCTTCGTAGGCGGCGTGGATTAGTTGCGCGCCCATCATCAAATTGTCGTAAAATAATTCAGCGGGTTTGACTAGGTTTAAACCGATGCCGCCGACGTGGGCGGCGAGGTGAATGATGATATCTTGTTGGTCGGCGGCGCGCTTGCAGTTTTCCATAACGCGGAGGTCGCAGTCGCGCGATCGACTTACAGAAATTTTATCAGCATCGGCCCCTGCTTTCACTAGCTGGTCGATTACCTGACGGCCCAAGAAACCGGCGCCGCCCGTGACTAGAATGCGTTTGCTGCTTAAATCCAAGCTTGTCATAATTTTAGCCTCGGGATTTTGAATAAAGGTCGATCGACAATTTCAATTCTAAAATTGTTGCTTTAGCAAAAAAAGCTTTCAGCTACAGGATGAGGTTGCCCACAAATTTGTTTTAGCTGCACCCGATAGGGACAATTTGCGCCGTGCACACCCGAAAGTTAGATATACGGGTCGCGACTCCTCAACTATCATTTTAATGTTTTTTTTAGCCCGCACAGCCGAAAATTTGGCGAGCAATTAAGCTGGTTCTTTGAATGCCGATCGCACTAATAGCTGTAACCATCCTCTGATCAGTTGTAAAGTGTTTGCAGGGGCTATCCCCCGGTGCGCGCCTTTCGCCAAAGTGGTAGACACGGGGCCCTACCCCTACAAATTGTTCGCACTGAAGGCTTGATGTAGCAGCTTAATCAAATCCGTTGCCCGAACCTCGACCTTGCTCCTCTAAAGCTTTCATGTCAGCATCTACCATTAAATGCACTAACTCCTGAAAAGTTACAGAAGGTTCCCAATTTAATTGCTGGCGCGCCTTAGTCGAATCGCCAATCAACAGTTCGACTTCTGCCGGCCGCAAGTAGCGTTCGTCAAACTCCACATATTTTTGCCAATCTAAATTGACGTAAGTAAAAGCCAAATCGAGAAATTCCTTAATGGAATGGGTCTCGTTGGTAGCAATGACATAATCGTCAGGCTTGTCTTGTTGCAGCATCAGCCACATCGCCCGCACGTAGTCTTTAGCATAGCCCCAATCCCGCTTAGAATCGAGATTGCCCAAGTAAATCTTTTTCTGCTTGCCGGCGACTATTCTGGCCACGGCGCGAGTAATTTTGCGAGTTACAAAAGTTTCGCCACGGCGCGGAGATTCGTGATTGAACAAGATGCCGTTGCAGGCAAAAAGTCCGTAAGATTCGCGATAATTTATTGTTTGCCAGTGACCGTAAACTTTGGCGCAGGCGTAAGGACTTCTGGGATAAAAAGGAGTTGTTTCCTTCTGCGGAACTTCCTGTACCAAACCAAACATTTCCGAAGAACCTGCTTGATAAAACCGCACTTCTATGCCGGTGCGGTGCTGATAGTCCCGAATTGCTTCTAGCAGCCGCAATACTCCCATCCCTACTGTGTCAACCGTATATTCCGGCGAGTCAAAGCTGACTCGAACGTGAGATTGAGCGCCTAAGTTATAAATTTCTACCGGCTGAACTTCTTCCAATATCCGGCGGAGAGTGGTGCCGTCCGTCAAGTCGCCGTAGTGTAGAAACAGGCGCGCACCCTCGCTGTGAGGATCGACATAGATGTGGTCAATTCGATCGGTATTGAAACTAGAACTGCGCCGGATAATGCCGTGAACTTCATATCCTTTCTCTAACAGTAATTCGCTCAAGTAGGAGCCGTCTTGACCTGTAATACCTGTTATTAGCGCTCGCTTACGTTGCGTCATCTGATTTTCCTTTGACAGGCTGTGTTAATTTACAATAAATTTTTTGGCAGAGGCTGTTGCTCCCTGCCGGCCGTATTCTCAAACTGCTTTATAAAACTTACTCAAACTTAACTTTAGTTACCTAAAGCCCGTTGAAGTTTACTTCCTACGCTGTTGGGTAGTCGGCTATCCCAAGATAAGTAGGCTATCCCCCTTAAGCCAAAGGTTATAGAGTTAAGTTTAACACCTAAACCTAAAGTAGTCTATCTAGAATAACTGATATTTCTAGATGAATAAGAGGTAGGTTTATTTAAGTATTTGCCCCTTTAGTTAAGCTGACAATTCTGCGATCGGCATCCCGGAACTGTTTAGTTTTGACAAAGAGTTTGTCGCTGATTGTCAGTAGTCAGCATCAGTGGTCAGTAACAAATAAAACTAACTACCGATTGCTGACTGCGGACAAAAATTAGTATGCGCCGTTATTTTTGGGAAAAATCACAACTCCAATTGTTTTGAAAACAATCCACATATCCATCCAAAGGTTTTTGTCATTTGCGTAATAGAGGTCGATTTGGACTCGGCGGGGATAGGGAATGTCGTTGCGACCAGACACTTGCCACAAGCCTGTAATTCCAGGTCTTATGGTGAGAATTTGGTTGATGTGACGGCCGTATCTCGGCAGTTCTTCTTCAACTAAAGGTCTGGGCCCGACGACGCTCATATCTCCTTTTAAAACATTCCAAAACTGGGGAAACTCGTCTAAACTGGTCATTCGTAAAAATCTTCCAATCCAGGTAATTCGAGGGTCTTGTTTCAGCTTGAAATTGTCCTCAAACTCTTGACGCAAATGCGGAGAATTTTCCATGATTTCCAGCAATATATCGTCCGCATTTTCCACCATCGTTCTGAATTTAAGGCAATAAAACCTTTTACGGTTTTTGCCTACTCGTTCCTGTACGTAAAAAATAGGACCGGGCGAGCTTAAGGCGATTAAGAAAGCCAAAAGCAGGTAAACCGGAGCAAACAGGATCAGAACCGATAAGGAAAACAGGATGTCAAATAACCGCTTGAAAAGTTCTCCGTCGAGGCTCTGTAGAGAACGACTTATGCGTCTATCTCCTTGCAGGACAGACCCAAAACCGCGTCTTGCGATCGCTCGAATTACCTTGCCGGAGATTAGTTGGCTGTCGGCAGTCATCTTACTCCTTCACTTCACACCACACACAGTCCTGATCATAAAGCCTCAAGACGCTTTGTTCTCTCAATTATGTTGCCAATACTCAATTTTCTGCCTTCAGAAGGCTTCAAAAGGCAGAAGGAAGAAGGAAGATGGCTTCAAAAGGCAGAAGGAAGAAGGCACAAGGCACTGATGCAGAGGTCTTCTGAAGGCACTTATACAAAGGCAGAAGGAAGATTGTCCCGCTATGGGGTTCTGGCACTCTCAAGCCCCAGACTCGGTAAAATCACGGGATTGAAATTCCTGATAGCAGCCTTCCACAAAAGCTAGATAGCGCTGCCCAAAGACATCGGGGGCAAACTGTTGAGCGCGCAACCTGCCGATTTCTGGCTCAAATTTGCCTTGCAACTGCTCAAATTCCTCGACAGCTTCGACTAATGCTGCTGGGGTTTGGGAGGAAAAAAATAAACCAGTCCCAGTCTCTGGGTGTTGGCGAATGTCGAGCACTGTCTCCAAAGCGCCCCCTGCTGCATAGGAAATTACCGGTGTTCCGCAAGCTTGAGCCTCTACCAAAGCTATGCCAAAATCTTCGCAAGCTGCATAGACAAAGGCTTTCGCCTCTGCCATGTACTTTTCAACTATGGAGGCGGGCTGCCAGCCGAGCACTTGCACGTTGGGTTTGGCGAGAAGCCGAATCATTTCTAATTCTGGCCCGGTGCCGATGACAATTAGAGTATGCCCTAGTTGATTGAATGCTTGGACGATCGCACTTACGTTTTTGTAACTTACCAACCGACAAACGGTGACGTAAAAGTCTTGTTTTTGCCGCATCAACGAAAATCGCTCGATATTTACCGGCGGATAAATCACCTGGGCCCGCCGCCGGTAGCAGCGCCAAATTCGGCGCGCCGTGTGTTGAGAGTTAGCGATGAAATAATCAACGCGATTGGCGGAAATTACGTCCCACTGCCGCAGTCGATGCAACAAATATCGCGTCAGCAGCCCCTGGATACCCCGTCCGGCTTTGCTGCTACGCAAATAGTCAAAAGTTAAGTCCCAAGCGTAGCGCATGGGCGTGTGGCAGTAGCAGACGTGCATTTGCTGGGGACTGCTGAGGATGCCTTTGGCGACGGCATGGGATGAGGAGAGGATGATGTCGTATTCTCGCAGATCTAGTTGTTCGATCGCGATCGGCAGAAATGGCAAATATTTTTGGACGCCGCTGCGGGCATTGGGAAAGTGCTGCAAAAAAGTTGTGCCAATCTGTCGCCCGAAAAGATAGCTTTCGGGATTGGCTGATTCAAAGTCGATGAGGGCATAGATATCTGCCTCGTCTACGTGTTTGAGGATTTCCTGTACTACGAGTTCTGAACCGCCAGTAGCTAAGGGCGTCAACCATTCGTGAACTAGGGCGTATTTGAGTTTTTTCACTTGTATTTGTAGCCGATCGAACGATGTGTTAGCGCCATTTCTGTCAATATTAATCTTACTGAGGGCTCACTTACGCAATATCGGGCCATCAACCAGGTTTCTAGGTAGGTATCTTCAAACTGAGATGTTGCGCCATTCTCAATTACTTGTTTAGGAACAGGCAAGATGCCTGTTCCACAAGAAAATTCCCTCTTTGTGGAACAGGCATCTTGCCTGTTCTTGAGAATGGTGCTCTTCGGTGAGTCAAACCAAGGATTTTGGGAATAAACGGGGTTTTTGTCAAATCAGCCACAGCCAAACTGCACTCTCCGGCAGTGATTTCCCCGATTGTTGACAAGAAATACTATTAGGCAGAATATTGAAGGTGATTTGCTGGCGCCTAAATCTTCGGAACGGGCGATCGGCTCAATGTGGTGTGAGGAAAAAATGTCCAAATTTTTGTGGAAAGGACTTTTAGTTAGTCCCGCTGTATTGGCAGCAAGTTTAGTAGTATCTTCGACAGCGCTAGCAGCAGAGCAACCTGGAGAAATTGCAGCCACAGATCAAGCTCATCAATTGCAATTCGCAGGGGCTGCAATCGAGGTGGCAACGTCTGAGACGCCAAAGGCTGAGACAGTCGAACCAGCGTCACTAGCTAGCAACTTGACTGTTGAAACTATTGAGAAAGAAAGTGCGAACCTCTACGAGGGCTTCACTAACGATTTGAGTGCCCCAGTTGCCGAACAAGCAAAAGCACCGGAAAACGCAGTTGCAGCAGATTTAGGCGAAACCAAACCCGCAGTAGCGCCCGCAAATTTAAGTCCCGAACAACCAGTCGCGGAGCAAATCCCCGCAGTCGCGCCCGCAAACTTAAGCGAAACGCAATCCGCCGCTACACCGGCTAATTTAAGCGCCCAAGAGCAGATTTCCCAATCGACTGAGCCAAGTGCCCAACCTCAAGCACAGTCAAATGTTTTAGAACAAATCAACCAATACAGCGCCGAAGACAGTAGCAGCCAAGATGCGGCCGGCCAAGTAACCTCTGTTTCGCAACTTTCCGACGTTCGGCCAACCGATTGGGCATTCCAAGCTTTGCAATCCCTAGTAGAGCGCTACGGCTGTATAGCTGGCTATCCTGACGGCACTTTTCGCGGCAACCGGGCGATGACTCGCTACGAGTTTGCAGCAGGTTTAAATGCGTGTTTGGATAAAGTTAGCGAGCTGATTCAAGGCGGTTCCAGAAGTCTGGCGACGCGAGAAGATTTGGCTTCTGTGCAAAGGTTGCAAGAAGAATTTGCGGCGGAATTGGCAACTTTGCGCGGCCGCGTCGATGCTTTGGAAGCGCGCGCCTCTGAATTAGAAGCAAATCAGTTTTCAACTACGACTAAACTCAACGGCGAAGTGATATTTGGTTTGGCCGGTATCGCCAGGGGAGATGATGCCGAGGGTCGCGAAGCTGATAAAACCACGGCTTTTGGTAGCAGGGTTCGTATCAATTTCGACACGAGTTTCTCAGGAGAAGATTTGCTGAGAACTCGATTACAAGTTTTAAATTTGGGTGCGTTTTCTACGGAAAATACGAAAACTGCTGAAGGGGAATTGCGGTTTAATGTCGGGCCTTTTGGCGAGGCTAACAATATAGTAGCTTTAGATGCGCTGCTTTACCAATTCCCTCTAGGCAAAAGCACGACTGTAATTCTCGAAGCTAACGCCGGCGCTGCTGATGATTTTGTTAACACTGTCAACCCTTACTTTGACGGAGACGGCAGCTACGGCGCTCTTTCTAATTTCGGTACTCGCAACCCAATTTACTATTTGCTTGGTGGTTCTGGCATCGCTCTGCGGCATGAGTTTGGGGAAAAATTAGAGCTTAGTTTGGGGTATTTGGCCGGCGACCCTGCGAACCCCACGCGGGGTAACGGTTTGTTCAACGGTTCTTACGGCGGTTTGGCTCAGTTGACTTTCAAACCGAGCGACACAATGGCTTTAGGTTTAACTTACGTTAATTCCTACAACTTAATTACCAATACCGGCAGCAATGCTTCTAATTTTCCGCAGCGTCTCGGTTCCTTCGGGTTCGACAGCGATAGCAATGTGCCAGTTTCTAGCAATTCCTACGGCGCGCAAGCTTCGTGGCAGTTGAACCGGAGATTTGCAATTGGCGGTTGGGCTGGTTACACTAATCAGCGCATTTTATCCAACTTGGGTACTCCTACGGGTTCTGTGCAGCGGGGCGATCAAAAAATTTGGAACTGGGCAGTTACTTTGGCTTTTCCTGATTTGTTGAAAGAAGGAAATGTGGCGGGGATTATCGTAGGTATGGAGCCGCGGGTGACGAGTTCTACTAATCGGACTTTGCCGGAAGATAAGGATACTTCGCTGCACGTTGAAGGTTTTTATCAGTTTAAGTTGAGCGATAATATTTCTATCACTCCTGGTCTGATTTGGCTGACTGCTCCTGACCACAATAAGAATAATTCTGATTTGGTGATTGGGGTTGTCAGAACGACGTTTACTTTCTAGGAGCAGCCCACATCGATTTTAGATTTTAGATTTTAGATTTTAGATTGGCGGTTTTAATCTAAAATCTAAAATCGCCAATCTAAAATTGTCTGAGTTGGGGTTTAGGGTTTAAACAGAAACGACCAGCTTTTGCTAAAGCTGGTCTGCACAAATAGTTAAATCCGTTGTGTTCCCACAGTGTTGTTCTCACAGTGAGGAAACCCAAGTTGCACGTTTCTTTGCAAAGGGTTCTAACAGAAACATCATCTCTCTTAAGGGGTATTATAACAACAAAATTTAATTTTCTGTAATAAAACTTTACATTACAGGCGAATATAAATTCTGATATCGTTTCCGGTTGCATCGGAATGATTTAACCGCAGAGGGCGCAGAGAACGCAGAGGGAGAGAATACAGAGATGAATACAGGACGATGCTACCGGATTTGATATTAGGGGACGATCGCACTCCCGGTCACTTTGTATAATCAAAGCTGGCTTCAAAAATCCGGTTTCTGCGTAGGTTTATCGCTTCCAAACAGGTTATTTTGGGTAAAAACGAGGTTTCGATTGCCGATCGACCCTTCACACACTTTGTATAAATCAAGCCGGGGCTTGCTGCGGTCTACCCCAGACAATTCGCTCCTGCTTGTATACAACCATACCCGGTTTAGCACCTTTCGGCTTGTATACATATTTCGGTTCTGTATAAACTACGGGGACTTGTTCGCTGTGGCGCGCGCGACTGTAGTAAGCAGTCATGTCGGCTGCAAATTGCAAATCGGTTTCTTCAGCCACAGTACCGGGTGTGAGACGCAGCAAGGCGTGGCTTCCGGGAATCTCTAGGGTGTGGAACCATAAGTCGTAGTCGTTGGCGGTGCGAAAAGTGAGTTGGTCGTTTTGGCGGTTGTTGCGCCCGATTAATAATTCAAAGCCGCTGGGGGTTTGGTAGCGGTGAAATTCGATCGCAGCATTTTTGTCCGTACTGCGGTAATCTGGTACGTCTAGATATTTTTGCTGGATTAGTTCTTCGCGGATTTCGGCGAGGGTTTGCAAATCTTGGGTGTTGCGGTAGGTTTCCAATACCGAAAGTGCGGCTTCAACTTGTTCTAAATAGTCGATTTCTTCCTGTACGGCGGCTAACAATGGTTCTACTGCAATGCGGGCTCTTTTAAGTTTTTGGTGTTTTTTGTAGAGGGCTTGAGCGTTTTGAACGGCGTTTTTTTCCGGGTTTAGGGAAATGATAACTGGTTTTTCGGTTTCAAAGTCGGGGAGAGAAATTGATTTCATTCCCGGTTCCCAATGCTGCAAATTTGCCATCAGCAAATCGGCTTGGGATTTGTGGGTGTCGGCGTCTGCTGATTGCTGTAAACGTTCTTTAAATGTGTTGGCTTTTAGGCGCAGTTTGGCTAGGACGTTGTTGAGTTTTTGGGTAAGCTGATGCCGCAGTTGCGCGAATACTTCTTGATTGATTTCGCCTGTGTAGTAGCTGTTAAGTAATTCTTGAACCGAAGAAGAATCAGAGGGCGGGCACGGGGGCACCGCCCCTACATTGTGATTTTCTGGTGTCGGCCAATCGATGACGGTGTAGCCTTCGGGGGTAAAACTTGGGTGAAATTTGGAGTTTTCTAGGCATTGCAGCCAGTATAGCCAGCGTTGGAATAGTTGCTGCCAGTCGTCGGGATTGAGGCTGTCGGTGGATTGTTCGGGGTCTAAAGAAGCCGATCGAATCATTGACAAAACTAAAGCCTTACTCATCCCTCGGTAATTCTTCAACAGATTGCCCTTTAATTGCCCAGGAACCAGGCTAATTCGTGATTGCCAGCGGTTTTGAGATTCGCTCAAACTCGGCACTGCATCGGTCAAAGACGGGGGCATTTCGTAGGGTTGCCCGGTTTGGATGGGACGGACGGTGGACTGTTTGGCGCTAACTTGGTGGGCGCAGGTGACAACGAGGTTATCTTGGGCGGTGAGGATGACGTTGCTGTATTTGCCCATGATTTCGGCGTACAGGTGCCAGAGGGCAGGTTCTCCGGGGCGTTTGGCGAATTGCAAGTCGATGACTCTTTCCCAGGAGGAAACAGGGGCGATGGAAACTAAGGCTAAACCGCTGAGTTGATGCCGCAGTTGTTCGCTGAAGGTGAAGGTATCGGGAATGCGGGGCGGGGGGTCGCCGACGCAGATGCGGGCGGCCACAGGATGCCAGGAAAGGTCAATCCAGCCACGCCCTTTCATGGTGCGGAGGGCTAGGGACACGGTAAATCGATCGCGCTGGTAGACTTGTTCTAAGCGCGCTGGCAGCCATTGGGCTCGCAGTTCGCTGCAAGCTGCGGTTAAAGTTGTAAAGTCTACGGGTTGCACGGTGGCCTCTTTGCGATCGAACTATCTATTTATATGCTGACAGATATCGGTCACATTTTACTAACTAATATCAAATTATTGTTTACTCTTGGGTTCGCATCCTTCGCTAGGAAAGCCCTTCAATAATCCCGTTAACAAATAACAAATAACAAATAACTAATAGACATCTCCTAAAAAGCAGGTTTTGAACAGGCATCCTGCCTGTTCCACAATAATTATGGGAGATATCTAATAACAACTAACTAATAACTTCCCGAATCAATTGCAAATGTTTGTCCAAAGGTGCGATCGTATTGGCGGCGATCGCGCCGCTAGCAGCAACAGCGGGCAAACCTATTCCCGGAAACGTCGAATCTCCGCAGCAAAACAGCCCCGCTAAAGGTGTTGTCGGGCCGGGAAACAAGCCGCTACCCGCCCGAATTCCGGGCCCGTAGGAACCGCGATGGCGGCGCAAAAACCGTTCGTGGGTTAGAGGTGTCCCAACTAAGGTGACTTCGCAGCGCGATCGAATATTGGGGATAATTCTCTCTAAGGCTTCCCACATTACCTCGGCGCGCGCTTGTTTTTGCAGTTTGTACTCTTCGCTGGTTCGATCGAGCTTTTGCCACAAATCGTAAGGCTCGTTTCCGGGGGTATATGCGTGAATGACGTGCTTTCCCGGAGGCGCGAGGTCGGGGTCGAGCAGGGAGGGAATCGAGACGAGAACGACGTTCTGAGGGGGGGAAACGCCCATTTCCCAGTCTTTGACGAAGATGTAGTGACAAGCCAAGTCCGATCGCACTCCGGCAGCATCAATTCCCAGATGCAGGTGCATGAAGCTGTCGCACTCCGGCGTCGCCTGCCGCTGTTGCCGAAACCTTTGCGGGACTGAGGTTTCAGGCAACAGTTTCAGGGTATCCCACACGGAAGCGTTGGAGACGACGGCTTTGTGCGATCGAATAATTTTGCCCGATCGCAGCCGCACGCCCGCAGCCCGGTTGTTTTCGACCAAAACTTCTGCAACGTGGGAATTTAGCAGCAACTGCCCTCCGTGGCGCTCTAAACCGCGTACCAGGGCATTTACCAAAGCTGCACTACCGCCGATCGGATAGTCCAAAACTGCATTGGGGCGATACCAGTCGGCGAACATGAAAGCGACTTCGGCTGCGATCGTTCCGTCGGCGGGAAGTCCAGACAGCAGGAAACACAACAAATTCAGCCAATTTCGGACAAAGGGATCTTTGACATTTTTGTCCATTATTTTGCTGAAAGGGCCTGCAAGTGCGATCGCGTCGCCAGCACTTTGCAGGAAAGCCGGCGCAAATTTGCCGAGGGTAAAAACAGCGCCCAAATCGAAGCGCAAAGCCAGGGAGGGCAAGGCTATCGCAGCTTTGGCGTAGGGTTCCATGATGCGCTGGAGTTGCCGCCATTCGGCGACTGCTTCCGCGCCCCGCAGTTGTGCGAGCACTTCGCCAAATTGACTCGCACCGACGGAGGTGTCGAAATCGCCTTCTGGCAAACAGCAACCCCAGGTATCGTAGGTGATGCAGGGGAGTTTTTCGCCGATCGCATCCAAAACTTGCCGCAGCGGATTGGCAGACGGGCTGTAGGATAATCCTGAGTACAGGGAGGGCCCGGAGTCGAAGCTAAATCCGTCGCGTTCAAAACCGTGTGCGGCCCCGCCCGCGATCGAATGGCTTTCGCAAACCACAACCTCAAAGCCATAGCGGGCAAGCATTGCAGCGCAAGTCAAGCCGCCTATTCCGCTGCCGATGACGATGATTTCTGTGTCTGTGGGGGCGATCGCAACCATGTTTTTCTCCGCTACTTCAGCTAATATTATCAATGTCTTGCAGTTTTAGGACTTAGGCATTTAACAGATGCGATCGTCCCTAGCCCTCCTTAACACAAGGGGGAAGAAGCAAGCAGTTGACTGTAGGCTCGATCCCCCCTAGCCCCCCTTAATAAGGGGGGAACAAGAAGCAGTCAAAGTTCTTGTTAAAAAGGGCAGGCTTATAAGCATTCAAAGTCCCCCTTATTAAGGGGGATTTAGGGGGATCTAGACTCAGCTACCACCCTTAAAATACAAATCTGTATATTATTAAATGGAAAATCTATCTATTCTAGAACAAGCTGCCCAATCTGATTCTAAACCATCTTCCAACGCCGTAGTCGCCGCCCTTCTCGAAGCTGAGAAAAACGCGAAAAAAAATAAAATTCGCTATTCTTTCGAGCAATTAATCGGCAATTGGCGCTTGTGCTTTATCACCGGCACGAAAAAGACTCGACAAAAAGCGGGAATTGTGTTGGGCGCGGGACGTTACATCCCTCAGTGGATTGCGAAAATTCAAATTGCTTATTCGGCCCAAGCTGTTGCTGAAGGGGAAGAGAATAGCGAAATCGGCAGGGTGGAGAATTCGGTGCAAGTTGGGGCGATCGTACTAACTCTTTCCGGGCCGACTAAGTTTTTGGTTAATAAAAATATTTTAGCTTTTGATTTTACCAGAATTACGGTGAAATTGTTGGGTAAAACTGTGTATCAAGGGTTTATTCGCGGTGGTGAAGCGCGGGAGGCGGAATTTTTTAGTTTGAGTGTGGGGAAGCAGGCATTTTTTGCATATTTTCTGGTAGAAGATGGGATAATTGCGGCTAGGGGAAGGGGCGGCGGATTGGCTTTGTGGGGGCTTGTAGGGGCGGGTTCACCAACAATTTATAATTCCCACAAACAATCTACATAAACCCGCCCCACCCAACGACAGAATGCGATCGCGTGCAATTCAACGAATATTATAAGGTGCGTCGCTATGAAATTGTCCATTTTTCATTTGGGATTTTTAATAGCGACACACCCTACAGCTACTATCAACTGTCAACTATCAATTGTCAACTTCTATAACTACCGCGCATCCCCAATTAAAATAAACGGCGACCAATAAAACGGATGCCGCTCAATTTGACTCAACTTAGCTTGCCGCAAAGCATCATTTTTACTCATCCCTTTATTGATATTTTGATAAAATTCAACCATCAAATCTTTAGTAGCGGAATCATCAACACTCCACAAACTCGCCATCACAGCTTGCGCGCCGGCACGCTCAAATATATAGGCCATTCCCGATATTTCTTCACCGTTGGAATTCGCTTGTATGGCAGTTTCACAAGCACTTAAAGTGATGAGTCTGGTGTTTCGCAATCCTAATAACGCGGCATCGCGAATATTGAACTGACTGTCAGCAAACAGCAATGTATTTTCCTCCATGCCCAAATTTTGACAGCCTCCCGGTTGGAAACAGCCGTGAGTTGCGAGGTGTAAAAAGGGAAAGCGGGGCGCTTGAGTTTTGAATCGATCGAGGGTGGCGTCATTGCCGATATAAGCTGAACTTCCTGACAATAATTGAGCGATATTTCTGACTTCTGCTTCG
This sequence comes from Microcoleus sp. B4-C2, assembly GCF_036705265.1. Taxonomy (NCBI): domain Bacteria; kingdom Bacillati; phylum Cyanobacteriota; class Cyanophyceae; order Oscillatoriales; family Microcoleaceae; genus Microcoleus; species Microcoleus sp. B4-C2. The sequence goes on along the minus strand of NZ_JAUBUB010000001.1, from coordinate 131,346 downwards.
GAACCGGGTAGATTTTGGGGTGGACGAGGGACGGGATTTCCTAATGCTAAGACTCCACCTTTTGAAGTTGAATCGGGAATTGTTCTGGTGGAAATGCGGGTGAGATAGTTGACGGGATATTTCTGGATGAGGAATTCATTTGTTTGTTTGTCATACAGGGTTTCAAAGGGGATGTAGCGTAGTTTTTCCGTGGCGATGATGCTCAATTGTTTGGGGGAAATAGCTTTAATTTGGTCTTCGATCGGACGAATCAGGATTTCGTAAAGTTTGCTGCCTGTTACGGTGAAGTTTGTTTCGCCAATATCTTGCACTTCTTTGCGGTATTGAGTGAGGAGATTGTCGAATTCTTCGGGAGCGATCGGAACTTTTTTAACACTTAAACTGTCTTTTGTCAAGACAAATAGGGCGACGGTATTGGGGACACCTGAGATATTTGTCAGCAAGACGGGTTGAATGACAGCGGTATCTGGCGCGATATTTGCTTTCAGTTGGGCGATGTCTTTGGGTGTGGTTTCAAATAGTTCGGCGACTTCTGGGAAACTGCGGGAAATTTGTTCTGCTTGGCGGTTGACTTCTGTTTCTAATTCTCGCATTTGTCGGGAGAGATTTTCGGAGAAATTGTCTTCGAGTTGGCGGCGAAGCGTTTGGAGTTGTTGATTTTTTTGATTCCACTCGTCAATGGCTTTTTGTGCTTGGAGGTTGGCTACTTTGGCGTCAATTAAGCGGGTGTAGTCGGCGAGATCGGCGGTGGTGGCGATGTTCACCCATTGAAAAGCGCGATCGGGTTGGTTTTGATCGATGAGGATGTCAACAAGTGCAACGGCGCTTCCTCTTTCACCTTCTAAAAACTTTTGGCGGTTTTCTCGCTGTAAACCCTTTCGTATTTTTAAGGTAATTTGGACAGATTGCTGAAAATTTTCGATCGCTTGAGTTGGTTGCATCGTATCTTGATAAACTGCACCAATATTACTCAAAATAGTAGCTTCCATCATCCGATCGCCCACTTCCCGTTTAATTAGTAAAGCTTGGTTATAGTATTTTAATGCTTCTTCTGGTTGTCCAATACTGTGGTACACTCCACCAATATTATTCAATGTAGTAGCTTCC